>DATAMV010000111.1:0-26738 GCA_036266515.1 Candidatus Saccharimonadia bacterium | reverse complement strand
TGGCCGCAAACAGCGCGTAATCCTTCTTGGCCTGGTCTGGGCCGATATTCACTTTGCGCATAATAACGGGTGCGAGCAGGGAGACTGGTCCGGGAATATTCTGCACAAAACCCGGCATGCCGTCGGGTTGTTTGGTCCAGTTGTTGCGCACCCATTTCACCAGCTCCATGCGGAATACCGGATCGGACAGCGCCCGGCCGCTGGCGTCGGCGTTAATGCGCGCCACTGCCTCCACTTCCGGCCGCTCCTGCAGCAAATGCACGGCCGTGCCTCCGCGCCCAGCGGCAGTGATTCCGTCCACCAGCGGACCAGCCAGCGGATCGAGCGCAAACGGCAGACGCGTGCTACGCCGCGCAATCATGGCTGTACGAGCATCCGCGACGCCATATGCACCAGTTTGGACCGTCACGCGGGCAGCCAAGTCTCCGTCCAATACATACCTAACAACGGCAGACTTACCAATCGCCGCCGCCGCCCGCTCAATATTCTCAAGCGCCGCTCCCAGGCTAATGTAGAGTTGGCGATCAGTGGGGTCAGCTACCGGCAACCGCCGCGCCTGGTCCGCGTATACCTCAAGGGCGTCGCCGTTCACGCGGAACTGCCACGGTTGGGTGTTGTGGCTCGAGGGTGCCAGCACCGCAAAATCAATGAGGTAGGAGAGAATCTCAGCCGCCGATTCCGGGGCTGCATTAGGTGATACGAGCCATGGAGAATAAGCAGTATTCATACCTTGCATCCTAGCACAACCCAGATCAAATTCCAGCGGTCCCAAGCCGCGAGTAGCCGAAGACCCTAATCGACCGGAACAGAGTAGATATACTCGAGAATCTCTTCGGCTAGCATCTGGCGAGCGTCAAACGGCTTGCCAACACACGCGTCCAAAATATAGAAACCCCACCGATTGCGCCGCCATTCGATGTGAACAGGAATGACACGGACGTTTGGCTGGTGGGCCAGGACCATTATGCCGTTGTGAGCACGGTTTTGGCGCCGGCGGCTGAGCTTGCCTTCGGGATAAATAATGACCGATTCGCCCCTATCCAGGTGGACCCTTGCATAGTCAAGTCCATACGGATCGGTAGCATGCACCCGGGCGGGGAAGCAGCCGACGCTGCGCAGATAAAATCCAAAAATGGGATTACGGAAAAAGCGATTTGCCACCATCGTATGCGGACGGCCAAGTTTTCCCCATAGTCGAAACGAGAAAAATGCCGGAACTACGAACGGGTCCAAAAACGTCTGGTGGTTTGAAGCCACCACGTAGCGCATGCCCGGCTCAATGTCCGCAATCTTAAGCTGACGCTTGAAGTGCCGCAGCAATATGAAATTAATAAACCCACCAACTGCCATGACGCTTAGTTGCGCAATGGCAATGTATCGATGCATCCCGTAGATGCCCGGTTCGCTCATTGAATAAGCAGTGGTATCAATGTCCATTTAATTCCCAATTATAGTGAAAATGTCAGACAATGTCAGAATAGGTTAACAACTATTTTTATAACACAGAAATCAAGAATTTTCAAGAACAATTCTTCTAATGGCTACAAGGCAAAGCTATATCAGGGAAGAGAATATTACTTGATTATTTAGAACACATAATGATATGATAGTCAATCCACAATCATGGAAAATTCAGTAGATGACAAGAAAGTGTGACTTCTCACTATGTTCAAGAAAATCTCCCAGTTACTAACGTTTAACAAGGTTTTCAAAGAAGACACCGGCATGTTCCGGGTAATCGTAGTCGATGAACCCCATTACCTGAATAAAGCTAAACAGCTGCATGCCAAGGTTTACCTTGCGCGGGGTTTTGTAAAACCCACTGACCTCACCGATGACGCTCTATATATCGGACCAAAGGAAGACCCGTACCAATTTCACTCCCAGTATTTTGTGGTGGAGCGAACTGACCTGCCCGAACCGCAGGTCGTGTCCGCGGCGCGCTTGATTTACAAGGACCCACACAAGGGACACGACTCGTTCCAGACCTATATTCACCAGCCTCTATACAAAAAATATAAAGCCAAGATTGAACTCCTAGATCCTGCGTCGTGCGCCGAGGTCTCGGGGCTTGTTAAAGAGCGCGGCACCAGTACCGCCGCTGTTTTTATGCTGTATAAAGCCATGTGGCTATATTCAGTCCAAAATGGTTACCAGACTTGGCTCATGTCGTGCGACGTACGTTTATATTTGCGGTTGAAGCTATTATTTGGGCGGATGCTTCAACGTATCGGCGAGAAGCGCCATTTCAAAGGCCACGATGTGGTGCCACTAATGCTTGATACCGAACGGCTCTTTGATTACCTATTGGCCGTGAAGCCGCTCAATCCCTTCAAGCGCAAGGTGCACGAGGCCCTGACGCGCTTCCTGCTCGATGGAGTCGACCGCAACGAGCTAAATAAGCTGCACCAGGCTGCCATTAGCCATGAGTAGTCACGCCAAACATCCATCGGCCACGATCAAGAAACTGTGGGTCTTGTATGGCTATACCTATGACGGCCTCTTGGCTTTTTGGCCATACCGCCACCTCCTGGACCTAGTCGAGGCGAAGCTTAGGCTCCGTGCCGGCTTAAGGGTACTTGACCTAGGCTGCGGCACTGGCAACATGCTCGTTCGTAGTCTGGGCCATGCAGGCGTGACCGCCACTGGGGTAGACGCCTCGTCCTCGATGCTTAAAGTGGCCGGGCGCAAATTGCGTTCATTCCGTGACGCCGGCCACCTCGAGCTCGTGCAGGCAGACGTGCAGGCCTATCTTGAAGCTCAGCCCGACAATTCGTACGACCGGATTATTTCGGTGAATGTTTTGTATGCAATTGCCGACCAGACTGCGTTGTGGAAAGAGCTGATGCGTGTCCTCTCTCCGAATGGAGCGATTATCGCGACGACCTCAGTTCGTCCCGGAAGCGGTCCCATCATCAAAGAGCATTTCGAACACTCCTCGGTCTGGGTACTGCTGCGCCCGCGCCTCATTGGGGTTTTCCTGATCGATGCCCTCATCAATATCTTTGGGCACACGGGCCACTTCGCATTCCCGGACGAAGCTAAACTGCGCAAGGCTGTCGCGGCTAGCGGCGCCTCATGGGTGAGCACTGATGTTTGTTATGGCGGCCCCCAGAACGGCGTAAATATTTTATTTGAGGTCACCCACCAGCCCGGCGCGTAATCCTTCCATCCAATAGGGTTGGACGTGCTACGATTAAGACATGTTAAGCGTAAGCTTTTATGGTGTGTTGGGTGTTGCTTGTGCGTCAATCGGCCTCGGCCTCATTACCCTGCTAAACAATGGGAAAAGCCGCACAAACCAATTCTTTGCGACCCTTTGTGGTTTGGCGGGGGTATATTCGGTCATAAATTATTTGGCCGACCACGACCAGGCGAGAAGCTTGGTGTGGGTCCGGCTCACCTTCGCGCTGAGCGCTTTTTTGATTCTCTTGATGTTTCTGTTTATTAACAATTTGTCACGCAAGGTCTTCTCCCTGACACCAACCCTTATTTTCGGTGCCCTTACGACCATCGTTGCCATCATCACGCTCTTACCGAATTTTGTGCCACGAGTTGAGCTAAGCCCCGACCGGGCCAATGTCGTAGAGGGGTCACTCTATCCCATCTTTATTGCCTACGTAGTTATAGGGATAGTTTTGACCTTCTGGCTCATCAGACACCAGCTTATTCATAGTACGAGCGTCGAAAAAGAGCGGGTTCGCTACGTGGCCACCGGATTAATTCTTACGGCGGTCCTGACTTCCATCACCAATCTCTTTCTCCCGCTTATCCAGGGCAACAATGACCTGGCAGCGCTCGGTTCGTATTTCATTCTGGTATTCATCGGCATCTGTACGTACGCCATTATCCGCCACCGTCTCTTCAACATTCGAATTCTCGTGGCCCGTTCGGTGGCGTACGTCCTGCTTCTGACAACGCTAGCCGTTGCGTGCGGCGCCATTCTGCTCGTGATCTCCCGGATATTTTTGCCATCGACCAGCGAAACCGTACAGCAGGGCATAATCACGACCGCACTGGCCCTTTCTGTGGCTCTTATTTTCCAGCCATTACGTCTCTTTTTTGAACGGATAACAAACACGGTCTTCTTCCGCAACGGTTACGATACCGAAGTTGTACTCAATAATTTCACCAAGCTGCTCGTCTCAGAACTCGATCTCAACCGTATTCTCAAGCGTTCGCTTACTGAGCTTAGCGAAAGCCTTCATATCCAATTCGCCCAAATCATTGTCTTTAATAATGACCGGGTGTACCGAGTGGAGCACTACGGTGAGCTACCTCGGCGCCTCATGGTGGCACCGGAGCTGGCCAAGCTCGACAAGCCCATGCTCGTAGCCGATGAGCTACCGGGCGGTGAGCGCAAAACCCTTATGGACAAACATGGCGTGCGCCTCTCCATGACCCTGCGCACGCGCGACGAATTCATTGGCTACCTGCTCCTGGGCGACAAGTTATCGGGCGAAATTTACTCAACGCAGGATGCCGAACTGCTCGAAATCATCGCCGGTGAGCTGGCTGTGGCAATTTCCAATGCCAAGGCCTACGCGCAGATCCAGGAATTTAACCTCACACTCCAGGCACGCGTGGACCACGCCACCAACCGGCTGCGTGTAGCCAACCGCCACCTCAAAGAGCTTGACCACGCTAAAGACGAATTCATCAGCATGGCCTCGCACCAGCTGCGCACGCCGCTCACCACCATCAAGGGCTATCTCTCGATGATGCTCGAAGGCGATGCCGGCAAACTCAGCAAAGGCCAATCCGAGTTTACCCAGTACGCCTTTGACTCGTCCGAGCGCATGGTCAACCTCATCTCCGATCTCTTAAACGTCAGCCGCCTCTCGGCGGGCCGCTTCCTCATCCAGACCAAGCCCACCGACATGATCGCTATGGTCAACGACGAGGTCCGGCAGCTACAGTCGCACGCCTCAGCCAAGGGTATCAAGCTCATCTTCGACGCCCCGCCCGGCGGCCTGCCCCCTGCCGAAGTCGACGACAACAAGACGAGACAAGTGGTCATGAACTTCATCGACAACGCCATCTACTACACCCAGCAAGGCGAGGTGCGCGTGACTCTCGAAAAAGCCGGAGAAAATATCCGTCTCGAAGTCCGCGACACCGGCATCGGTGTGCCAGAAAAAGCCCGCAAAAAGCTCTTTAGTAAATTCTTCCGGGCCGACAACGCCCAGACCGTCCGCCCCGACGGCACCGGCCTCGGCCTGTACTTGGCCAAGCGCGTAATTCAGGACCAGGGTGGTACAATTATATTTAGCAGCGTCGAAGGTAAAGGCTCAACATTCGGATTCGAACTGCCCTTTAAACCCGTCAAACCAATTCACGAGGTCCCGCACCATGGCCGACACAACCCCCACAAAGCCTGAACCCACGTTTACCATGACCGATCCCGAAGCGGCACCGGCCAAACCAGCCGCGTCCGATGGTCAAAAGCAGATCCTGATCGCCGAGGATGACCCCTTCATCTCGCGCATGTATCAGATCAAGCTCGAAAGCGCAGGCTACAAAGTTATCGTCAAAAACAACGGACGCGACGCGTTTGAGGCCATCAAATCCGAGCACCCCAATCTGGCCGTACTCGATATCAACATGCCCGAACTCTCCGGCCTGGAAGTGCTGGGCGCCCTCCAAAACGACAACTTCGATTTCACCTCCATGCCCGTGATCGTCCTCACCAACTCGTCCGAACTGTCCGACCGCAATGCTGCCCACTCCTACGGCGCTGAGTACCTTGTGAAGGCCGAACTCACCCCGCGCCAGGTGCTCGACATGATCGGCGAAAAACTCGGCCTCGACAAGCCCAAGGGCGACAAGGGCGAGTAGTTACGGCCGCTTCGATTTAGCCAGGTGCACCAGCAGCTTTCTGGTGCGATAGCGCTTTGGAATACTAGCTGCGCCCAATAAAGTTAGTCCCACCCAGATGATTCCAAGAATGCTACCACCGATTGGGTCTATTCCAAGATCAAGATGCGGAATCCTGGTGATCCAAATCACAAGGGCCAGCAGGACAAACGAGATAGCCGCCGCACCCAAAGCCCTGTAGAGGTTATTCGTCGGGTTCAAGTCTTTCAAACTGATATTTTGGTCGACGTATTCTTCCAAGAGACCTTTATTAAATTTCTTGTCGCCAAGAAACGGCTTGACCTCAAGGTATCGCTCCGAGCGCGACATTAGCGACTCAACGGCGGCATCGAAGTCGGCCATAATCTCATTCTGAAAGCCGACAAGATGTGTCGCTACTTCGTCGGATACGCCGTATTTCTGCCTTATATCGTGTGTGGTCATAAGGGGAAGTTGTGTGGACGGCTTAACGGTCTCTTTTAGTACCCGTTCTTCGTCTGCATCATCGAATGCAGAAAAGGCGATAGAAATATGGCTATAAATTCTATTATTCAGGTCAGAGACCTGGAGTTTTGCCTTCATTTCGCTCGCACCTTTTGCGGAATCAGGCACAGTACCGCCGCAACTGCGGGGGCAAGGAGCGCGACCATGCCGGCCCAGCCCCCGATGCCGGAAATATCAGCATCGGCGTCAGTGTAGAGGCCCGCCACGGCAAACACGCCCGCGCTGGCGCCAATCGCCCAGAAAAACGCAAACCACCGCCACTCCTGGTAATCCCACAGGACCGCCGCGGCCGCTCCCAGAGCCACCACCGGAATTCCCGCCGCTATCGGGTGCTGCAGAATTAAACCCAAGCCGGTGAGGGGAGCTTTGGTGTGGATATCGGCAAAGATCGGGAAGAAGAACGAAATTGCAGCCACGCCGAGCAGCCCCGCAATCGTAGTGGGCAGCAGTTTTCCGCGCTGCACGCGCCCCAGAATCCGCATAAACCAATCGTCGCGTCCGTGAAGTCGGCGCTCTTTGCGCGCAATCAGATAGGGCATAGGAAGCAATATGATCGCCGTCGTAATCGTCTTTGCGACATTGGGATGATCGTGAAGATAGCGGGGGAGTAGCCCAGCCGCATCGAGCGAGTAGTAGCAGCCTAACACCACCAGGCACAACGCCCAGAATTCCCACTGGCGGTAAATATTGAGCCAGCGCCGGAAGTACTTAACCGGGTGGAAGATCATTTGCAGCGGGACAGAAACGTGATCCATGTGCTAAGCATAGTAAAAATACACACCTTAAGCTACAAGACGCATTACTTGTAATGTATCAAGAAAGATGGCCGTATATGGTTCTGGGCCTCATCGTCCTGGCCGGCGGATTTACAGCCGATCGCTTCTTGCGCCGCCGCAAGAGCAAATAGCTAAGGCAACAGTAGCGCGTCACGCACGCGCCGCAGCGTATAAATCGATGTGTCGGTTTGGACTGTACCCTCCATGGTCGTCACGGCCGTGGTGTAGCCCGCCTCCTGTGCAAGTTTGATGCTTTCGGCGTTGTAGGCGCCGTATGGGTAGGCAAAGTCGTGCACGGAGTGCCCCAATTCAGCCTCGAGCAGCTCCTTGCCTTGTACAATCTCAAACTCCTGGTCCGCGGCGGAAAGCGTGGCTAAATTGCGGTGGTTAACAGTGTGGCCGCCGATGGTAATGAGTCCGCTTTTATCCAATGTCCGCACTTGGTCCCAACTCAGGTAGGCATCGCCACACCCGCCGGGCGGCTGCAGTGGATCGCCGTAGCGCCGGCCCGCGCCGATGCACCATTTGCTGGCTTCGCCGCCGTCAATAATGTAGAACGTGGCTTTCATGTGATGGCGTTTCAGGAGCTCGAATGCCTGCATCTGCGCGGCAAATCCGTCATCGAATGTAATTACCACCGGCTTGGCCGGGAGAGCGCCACCATGCAGGCCGTCGAGCGCCTGATCTAAGTCAATCGTGGTATAGCCGGCCTGCTCGAGGTGCGCCAACTGCTCTTCAAAATTGGGTGGGGGATAGTGGTAGAGCAAAATTGGCAGCTGGATACTAAATTGCGCCTGCGCCGTAGCCCCGCCGCTGCCGCCGTTGAGTTCAAAATTCCAGTTGGTAAGGGCCTGCCGCAGTTCGCGGATGTCGGCTTCGGCGGTGGCATAATGTCCGCTGGCCGCATCGAGCTGCACATTCGAAAGCAAAAGCCTTAGTTGATGGTCGCTGGCCACGCGCGCGTGGAGCATGGCTTGGCGCCGCTGAAAATCGCGCACCGACTGCACCGCCTTGGCATAATTCGTGCGCAACTGTACCGGATAGGAGCGGTTGTCTACAATACCCACCACGGGATGCGGCCAGGCCAAAACTACCGCCAAAACACTACCGGCAAACACAAAAGCCACGCCGCCAAATTTAACCCACCGCCGTATCTGACTGCGGCTGGGGATGATACGATGCATACAACAAGATTATCACGGAGGCTGGTGTGGCAGGGAAGCAGAACGTTCTTATTATCGGCGCCGGCGGCGGCCGCGAACACACGCTCGCCTGGATGCTCGCCAAATCACCAAACATTGGCAAACTTTACATCGCGCCTAGCAACGGCGGCACCGCTCAGGTAGCTACCACCGCCGACCTCAACCCCTTCGACAAAGCAGCCGTCGTGGAATTTGCCCAAGCCAACGACATTGGCCTGGTGGTGGCTGCCTCCGACGACGTGCTAGCCGCCGGCCTCGTGGACGCGTGCCAGGCTGCCGGCCTACGCGCCTTTGGCCCCACTCAGGCCGCTGCCCGCATTGAATCATCCAAGGTTTTTGCCAAGGACCTCATGGCCAAGCACCACATCCCCACCGCCGGATACCAAACGTTCACCGACCTAGCCGCCGCCGAAGCGTACATACGTGACCACGCGCTGCCGCTCGTAATTAAGGCCAACGGACTGGCGCTCGGCAAGGGCGTGTACGTGTGCCAAACGCGTGATGAGGCCATGAGAGCACTCAACGAGATCATGGGCGAAAAAATCTTCGGCGAATCCGGCAGCTCGGTCGTGGTCGAAGAATTTATGCAAGGCCAAGAAATTTCTGTCCAGGTACTGTGCGACGGCAAAACCGCGGTGATTCTGCCGGTGTCCCAAGACCACAAGCCCATCGGCACCGGCGACGTCGGGCCCAACACCGGCGGCATGGGCACCTACGCCCCCGTGCCTTGGGTAACGCCAGCCATGATTGAGCAAATCCGCACCACGATCGTGGAGCCGGTGCTGGCCGGCCTGGCCGAAGCCGACGCGCCGTTTAAGGGCATGCTATATCCCGGCCTGATGGTCGACGGCCAAGACATTAAAGTGGTGGAATTCAACGCGCGCTTCGGCGATCCCGAACCCCAGTCGTATCTCCGGCTCCTGGAATCTGACCTGCTCGAGATCTTAAACGCCTGCGTAGACGGCACGCTCGCCGAGACCGACATGAAGTGGAGCGACGAATCGGCCGTATGCGTGATTGTGGCCTCCGGCGGCTACCCCGGCAAGTACGCAAAGGGCCTGCCGATCACGGGCGTAGAAGACGCCGAAGAACTTCCGGGCGTGGTGGTGTTCCACGCGGGCACCAAGCGCGGCGACGATGGCCGGCTGGTGACCAATGGTGGGCGCGTGCTCGGCGTTTCGGCCGTGGGCAAAACTCTCACCGAGGCCCGCGCTAATGCCTACAATGCGGTCAAGCGCATTCAATTCGACGGCATGCAGTACCGCATCGACATCGGTGCCCGCCCAGCACCCAAAACCGCTTAATAAAAACGGCTCAGGGCCGGTCCGGAGGGAAGACTCTCCCTTGATCCAGACCGGCCCTTCTTGTGTCACGCCTTGATGAACCAGATGATGCACGCAATCGCGCCCGTGGCCGCGAGGACCTGCTGGGGGTGGATCGGTTCATGGTTGATGAACTTGCTGGCCACCACGTTGAGGGCGAGCAGCAACGGGACGTACACGATCGTGAACTTGCTCAGCGGGCCGGTCGCCAGGGCCAGGAAGATCATGTAGTTTCCCAGCGCCAGCAGCGTGCCCGTGAGCAATTCGCGCTCCGCGAAGCTCACCACGCTACCTTGGATGGCCAGGGTGTGGTTAGTCGCGTAGGCGATCACAAACATCACGCCCGTGGCCACCAGTAGCGCATAGGCCGTCACGAGCGTCGGCGGCTGCCCCTTGTACAGAGTCTTGCCCGAGGTCTGGTACCCCGAGAAAAAGACCCCCGCACCGATGGTCGCGAGCAACGCCGGTGTAACGATCCGCAACAATGACACAGCTCCTCCATTCGGAGAAGGCGCAGCGTCAAGATTCTGACGCCACTACTGGAAAAGCCAGCACTTCGGCACTTATCTTGGCCGTTGGCAAATTATCAAATAATTACTCTAAATAGTCAATTATCATTGCTGCTTGGCCGCTTGTTCTTCCAGGAACTTTTTGCCTTTGCCGATTTTGGTGTTAACTGGCACGCCCTTAGCGCACAGTTCGCATTCGGCGGCCGGCCACGATTTAAGGTCAGCCTGCACAATGGCCTCAAAGTGCGGCGGGTTGCCCACGTCTTCACGGCTCACACCGCCGCGGTTGAGCATGGCCACCACGCCCACCACCTCGCCGCCGGTTTCACGCACCAGCTCCACCACCTTGCGCACCGAGACGCCGGTGGTGAGGTTGTCTTCCACTACCACGGCGCGCTTGCCGGCCACCAGCTTGTCGTACCCGCGCGTGAAGGCAAACTTCTTTTCCGGCCCCTCCACCTTCTCGGCATACACCGCCAGCACCTCACGTCCCAGCATCTGGGTGGCGTGGTAGGCCGACCATTGCGTCAACACGATCCCACCAAGCGCCGGGCTTACCACCACCTCCGGGTCCCAGTCCTTCATGGCCGCGGCCATGGCTTCACCGAGCCTGGAGGCGTATTCGGTGTGCGGGTAAAGTGCGTCCTTATTAATATAGGTGCTCATGTGGTTGCCGTTGGTGCCCACAAAATGGTCATTATCAAGCCAGCCGCCACTCTTTACGAGGAGCTCTTTTATTTCATCACCCGTAGTCATGCGGTCTCCTTCCGGTAGCGGTTAATTTCATCGCGCAATTTCTGGGCCTCAGTCCGGGCGGCCTCGGCAAAATCCTCGCCGTCGGATGCAAAAATAATGGCCCGAGAGGTAGCAATCATAATTGGTGCGTGGCCGCCGCCTAGGCCGGCTTCCACGCTGGCTGCCACCTCGCCGCCTTGTGCGCCGATGCCCGGGATCAGAATCGGCATGGCGTCGCCGACCACCGCGCGCACCTCGGCCAGCTCCTTCGGATAGGTTGCACCCACCACCAGCGCGCAGTTGCCGCGGCTGTTCCAAGCCGAACTCACGCGTTTGGCCACATGCATATACAACGGCTCGCCGCCGACCATGAGGTCCTGAAACTCACCGGCCCCGAGATTTGAGGTGCGGCAGAGTACAATAATGCCTTTACCTTCCCATTCCAAGAATTTCTCAAGCGACTCGCTGCCCATGTAGGGCGCCACGGTCACGGCATCGGCGCCCAGGTATTCAAACACGTACTCAGCGTAGCCGGCATTCGTGTTGCCGATGTCGCCGCGCTTGGCATCAAATACGATCGGGATTTCGGGGTAGGTTTCGCGCAGGTAGTCGCATGTGCGCTTGAGTGCCTCGATGCCGTCAGCACCCCGCGCCTCATAAAACGCCGCATTCGGTTTGTATGAACTCGCCAGATCATGCGTGGCTTCAATAATGGCTTTATTAAATTCAAATTGGTCGGGCATGCTCTTCGGGAGCTTAGCCACGCCGGGGTCAAGCCCCACACACAGCAGTGAGTTTGAGCGCTCAACGGACTTGGCTAATTTGGCCGCAAAGTTCACGATTACAGGTGCCTTTCCCAGCTTATGCTATCCTATAAACTACCATGCTCAGTTCAGGCCAACAACCCATCTACGATCCCGCCAAAACCTATGCTGAGAATTTCGACCATGGCCCGTTCGGCGAATTCGCCCTGCCTATTCCATACCACGACAAAGGGCGGCCGCAGTTTAATTTCTTTGGCCGGCCGATGTTTTCGCCGTTTGGCATAGCCGCCGGACCGCTACTCAACGCCAAATACGTGATCGCCGCTCTTAATAAAGGCTTTGACCTCGTTACCTACAAAACCCAGCGCACCGTCGCCTTTGAAGTTAACCCGTTTCCTAATGTATTGGCCGTGGATGTGGACGGTGACCTTACCCTCGATCAAGCCAAAAAGCCGCTAGTGGCGCACGCCGTGGGAGACGACCCCGACCTCAGCCGGCTCACTATTACCAACTCATTTGCCGTGCCGTCGCGCGGGCCCGAGTTTTGGATGCCGGACTACGCCCGGTGCCTTGCCGCCGTGAAGCGCGGCCAAATGGTAATCATGTCGGTACAAGGCACCATTCAGCCCGGCTTCTCCACTGAGGATTATTACAATGACTTCGCCGAAGCCGTAAAGCTCGCGGTCCAGGCCGGCGCCCCGGCAATCGAGATCAACCTTTCGTGCCCCAACGTGAGCGGCGAGGGCGTGCTGTGCTACTCGCCCGGCGCCGTCACGGACATCGTGCGCCGCTGCCGGACAGCCGCCGGCAAAACCCCGCTGATCATAAAGCTTGGCTACTACGCACCGGATCAGCAGGAGCTACTCGAAACCATCATGCGGGCCGTCGCCCCGCTCGTTGCCGCCGTCGCCGCGGTCAACACCATCCCGGGCTCGGTCGTGACACCGGACGGCGAGCCGGCCCTGCCCGGCCGCGACCGTACCGGCCTATGCGGCGCCGGCATTAAGTGGGCCGGCCTCGACATGACCCGCCGCCTCGCCGAGTTGCGCGAGCGGCTGGGCCTTCGTTTTGCCATCATTGGCATCGGCGGCGTCATGAATCCAGCTGACTACCAAGCCTACCGTGACGCCGGCGCCGACATGGTGCAGGCCGCCACCGCCGTTATTTGGAATCCCGAGCTGGCCATTGACGTTAAGAGCCTTATGCCTCGGCCAAAGAACATTCAGGGCAGCCATCATGGTAGCCGCACCAGGTTTAAGAAAAAATAGCAAAAAGCACCTCAAAATGCTCTAAATTAGGCCATTTTTCGAAAAAAACACTTGATTTTTCCAATTTTGTGCTATAATAGCTGGCGATAATGTGTCCGAATAATGAACGGAGGTAGACCCCCATGGGCATGGAACACAAGAGCGAGTACGTCAAAGTCGCCAGTTACGAAGGTAAGAAAGGCGAAGTCAAAAAAGTCGTCTTGCTTTACTCCGGGGGCCTCGACACCTCCACAATGGTGAAGTGGATTCAGGAAGTTTACAAAGCCGAGGTCATCGCCCTCACCATCGACATCGGCCAGCAAACCGACGACCTTGAGGCCATCCGCGAAAAGGCCCTCAAGCTCGGCGCGGTCAAGGCCATCGTCGTTGACGCCAAAGAAGAATTTGCCAACGAATACCTGGCCAAGAGCATCAAGGCCAACGGCATGTACCAGGGCCGCTACTACCTCTCGACGCCCCTCGGCCGTCCGCTGCTCGCCAAGTGGGCCGTCAAGATTGCGGCGCAAGAAGGCGCCGACGCCATTGCTCACGGTGCCACGGGTAAGGGCAACGACCAGATCCGCATGGAAGGCTCAGCCCTCGCCCTCAACCCCGACATCAAAATCATCGCTCCGGTCCGCGAATGGTCTATGGGCCGCGACGAGCAGATTGAATACGCCCTGGCTCACGGTATCCCAGTGAAGCAAACCAAAGACAAGCCCTACTCCTACGACGACAATATGTGGGGCGTGACCGGCGAAGGCGGCGAAATTGAAAATCCCGCCCTCATTCCGCCGCTCGAGAAAATCCTGCAAGTCTGCCGCACTCCCGAGGAGGCACTCGACAAGCCCGAATACATCACGCTTGAATTCGAAAAAGGCCTGCCCGTGGCCGTCGACGGCAAGGAGATGGGCCTAGTCGCCATGATCGAGCAGCTCAACGAGCGCGCCGCCAAGCACGCCGTGGGTATCGTTCACCTGCTCGAAGACCGCGTGATCGGCCTCAAGGTCCGCGGCCTCTATGAAGCCCCGGCCGCCGAAACCATCATCACCGGCCACAAAGCTCTCGAGCGCTACACCTCGACTCGGCTCGAAAACGAGTTCAAATCCATCGTGGATGAAAAATGGGCCTACCTCTGCTACGGCGCGCTCTGGTTCGAGCCGCTCATGGCTGACCTCTACGCCTACATCGAAAAAGCCAACGAGAAAATCACCGGCACCGTCACCCTCAAGCTCTACAAGGGCCACATCGAAGCCGTCGCGGTCGAAACACCAAACACCATCTTCAACGAGAAGCTGGCTACCTTCATGGATACCCGCAACGACAACTTCAACCAGAACGCCTCGGCCGGCTTCATCGAACACTACACCGCCCAGATGCGCATGGCCCAGCGCCGCCAGCGCACCGCCCTGCTCGCTATCGGTGGCCGCGACATGAAGCTCAAGTTCCTGCCCCAGGTCAAGCACCTGGCTGCCATGGGCTACCAGCTCTACGCCACGTACAAGACCCACAAGTTCCTGCTCTCCAATGGCATCGAAGCCATCCTGGTCAACAAGATCTCCACACCAGAGCTTAAGCCGAACCTCTCGGACATGCTCGACGCCAAGCGCTTCGACATCATCGTCAACATCCCGACCAAAACCGAGCGCGAAGAAACTGTTGAGAAAGAAAAGACCGACGGTCAAGTCATCCGCGAAAAGGCCGTAGCCACCGACACTCCGCTTATCACCAGCCTGGCGGTTGCCCAGGAAGTGGTCGCCAAACTCGTAAAGGCCAAGGTCTAACCACCAGTGCAGCGCGTCAAGCGGGTCCTGATGTGCCGGCCAACGTATTTCGACGTCGAGTACATCATTAACCCCCACATGAAGCCCCACGCCGTAGATCAGGCCCTTGCCATGCAGCAATGGGAGGGCCTGGTGGCGGCCCTCGAGAGCCAGGGGGTTAAGGTCGAGATCATCGAGCAAAAGCCCGACGTCCCAGACATGGTGTTCGCCACCGACCAAGGAATTGTCGAAGGTGGTACCGTGCTCATGGCCAACTTCCGCTACCCAGAACGCAAACCCGAAACGCGCTACTACCGGGCCTGGTTCCGCGAGCATGGTTTTGAACCGCGCGAACTCACCAAGATCTTCAACTTTGAGGGCGGCGACGCCCTTTTTGTTGGCAAGATGCTCATCGTTGGCACGGGCTTTCGCGCCAATGTCGCTTCATGCGAAGAGCTGGCCGACAACCTCGGCATCGACGTGGTGCCGGTGCGTCTCGTTGACCCGCTGTTTTACCACCTCGACACCTGCTTTCTGCCGCTCGACGCCGATACTGCCTTTTACTACCCGCCGGCTTTTAGCGAAAATTCTCAGGGCCTGCTCAAGAAGCTTATTCCCAACCTGCATGAGATGAGCCGCACCGAAGCCGAGGGCTTTTCCGCCAACTCGCTCGTCTCGGGTGATACAGTGATATTACAAGCCGGCAATCCCACTTTTCGCAAAAAGCTCGAAAAACTTGGCCGCAAAGTTATCGAAGTGGAAGTAGGAGAGTTTAATAAGTCCGGCGGCGGCATCCACTGCCTTATTAACACCTTGGAGAAAACCTAAGATGAACAGCCACGATTTCAACCCCAAGCAACTGGTCCTAGATAAAGTGAAGGCCAAAGGCGGTTGGGTCAACGCCCATGCGCACATCGACCGCGCATTCATTTTGAATGAAGAGAACTTCCATCTGGTCAACGGATCGCTCCAGCAGAAGTGGGACTACCCAGACAAGTACAAAAAAGCTGCCACGGTGGATGATATTTACGCCAATATGGAATACGCCCTCAAGAAGCAAATCGAGCAGGGTGTTCAGGCCATCGGTACGTTTATCGACGTAGACCCTGTCATTGAAGACAAGGCCATCCAAGCCGCCAAGCGCCTACGTGAGAATTATGGCGACAAAATTCAGATCAAATTTATAAACCAGGTGGTTAAAGGCGTCATAGAGCCCGAGGCCCGCAAATGGTTCGAAATTGGTGCTGAGTTTGTGGACATCATCGGTGGCTTGCCGGAAAAAGACGCCGGCCACGAGGCCGAACACTTAGACATTCTGTTTGAAGCAGCCAAGAAAAACGGTGGCAAGCCGCTGCATGTCCACGTGGACCAATACAATGTGCCCGACCAGCGCGACACCGAACTACTCATTAAGAAAACCATCGAACACGGCTACCAGGGCAAGGTAGCAGCCGTCCATTGTATTTCAGTGGGGGCCCAAGCCCGTGAGTATCGCTTTGAATTATATAAAAAGCTGGTGGACGCCGGCGTCATGGTGGTGGCTTGTCCGGACGGCTGGATCGACAATAGCCACGTTGCTCTCATGGATCATGACGTTATCGGCCCCATTCACAACGCCATGACCCCAGTAAAAGAGATGATGGCAGCCGGGGTTACCGTGTGTATCGGGACCGATAATATCCAGGACCTCTACAAACCGTTCGTTGACGGCGACATGTGGACCGAACTGCGCTTCCTGCTGGAGGGCCAGCGCTACTACGACCTTGATGCCCTGGCGGATATCGCCACCACCAACGGCCTCAAGAGCCTGTGGCTGGCCTAATGGACCTCGCCGGCCTACCGCAAAAGCTACGGAATTTTTACTCGGGCCTCGCATCCATCATTTCAATCGAGCCAGTGGGCAAAGGCTCCGGCAATACGAACCTGGCGGTCAAAACAGCGGCCGGACCCTACTTTATGAAAATTATTCCGCCCTTGCAGTACAAGCATCTTCCCCGCCAGGAAAAGTTTTACGCGAATATTGAGCGCGCCGGTCTTCAAACCATCGCGCCGCTCAAAAACAATATGGGCCAGGTGGTTACGGAAATCGATGGCCAAAAAATTCTTGTATTTCCATTTGAGACCCTCACGGAGCCGGCCGTTAACCCCGCTATGGCTGAGGCAATGGGCGAATTAGTCGCGAAACTCCATATCACGCAAATTAGCGAGGCCGAGCTTGCTCCAGCCTGGGATAGCCGCGAACGCTGTCTCGGGCTCCTGGAACAGCTCGACGAGCCAACCCGGGCAAAGTATGAGAAATACCGGGCCTACATCGAGGAAGTGCACGACCTGCCCGAGGGCTTTGTATTCCATGATGTGTGCCCGGATAATTTGTATGCCAAAGACGGTCAACTGCTCGGTTTTATTGACCCTGAGCACGCCGGCTACGGCGAGTTTATTTTTGACATTGCCGGCGCAATGATCATGAGCTACTTTGGCCGCGATGACACTTTTGAACTGTGCTGCCGATTCCTGCAGGGGTACACCAAACACCGAACCCTTACGGCTGAAGAAGGAGCCAAGTTATTCCCAGCGCTCATTTATATGTGCGTGCGGCTGTCACTTTTCTTCGAGCTCAAAGCCCCTCCCAAAAATACCGAGCGCATCACCCTGCGCCTCGGCTTCGCGGACAACCTGCTAAAAATGGGCAAACCCGCCTTTGACAAAACTCTAGCCGATATCGCCGCCGCCAACGGCCTCAAAGCACTATGGCCGGCCTAGCAATCCAGCCGGCCCAGGCTGCTGATTTTCCCGAGCTAAAACGGTTGTTCGATGCGGCCAATGACTATTCGCTGGCCCGGTCCGGAACCCGCACGTGGAACGCTGTCGATATGGCGTACAAAGACCTCCAGCGGGCCGTTGAAGCGGGGAGGTGTCACGTCCTGCGTGGCCCGAGTGGCACGATCGTTGCATCCATTTGCCTGTCCGACCACAGTAGCGTCTGGGGGAATGCAGGCCGGGACGGGAAGGCACTATATTGCCACAAACTCATCAAAGACCCGGCTTCCGCGCCGCCACAAGTAGGTCGGCGCATGCTCCGGTTTGCGGCAGAGCAAGCCCGCGCAAACCGGCGGTCACTTTTGCGCGGCGATACGGTAGCGGTACCGGATGGACTCGTAAAGTATTACACCGGCCTTGGCTTCGAGGTCCGGGGCGCCACTGCCTACCAGTCCACCGGCCGGGCTCTCATTCTGCTCGAGGCCGACGTGGACGTATTTCTATAAATTCGTCCAAAGAATTACATGGGCTCCGACCGCATCCTTAAATGGTGATAAAGGAGGTGCACGTCATGGCTAAATACGGACCCAAAGCCCAAGAGGAAGTCGGAAAAATGCTTCACGAACACAAACACGAAGGTAAATTCGAAAGCCGCAAACAGGCTATCGCCGTGGGCCTGAGCAAGGCCCGCGAAGAAGGGGAGAAAGTGCCCCGGGCGCCGAAGAAAAAGTAGACTCCCACATCTGGAAAAACTCTTCATATTGTGGTACAGTGATGGCCACAATGAAACGTTCAGACCAGCCAAAAACATTCACCGCGGCCCTAGCCATTACTGGCGTGTCACTCATGCTGGGCATCCTGTTTGATGTGATGTTTTGGCACCAAATGCCTGGGCTGTCTTTTCCGTTGTACGTGGCCGCCGTTATGGGCGGCTTTTTTGTACTCCGCGCTGCCCTGCGCCAGCCGGTGGCCAAGGCCGTCCTCTGGCTGCTGGTACCTCTGGCATTCTTTAGCATTATGGTGGCCGTGCACACGAGCGACCTGCTCACGCTGCTAAACCTCGGCGCAACCGTAGCGCTCATGCTCTTGATCGCGGCGGTGTCATTTGGACCCAAATTAACGAGCTACGGCGTCGGCCAATACCTGCGCGTGCCGCTGCTGGTGCTAAAATTCAGCCCACCACTCGGCAAAACCCTGGCTGAGCTCGTGGCCCTGCCGCGCGCCGCCAAGAACCAGCCCACCACCGTCCAGGTGCTCAAAGGCATTGCGCTCACGGTACCGTTCCTCGTGATCTTCGTGCTGCTGTTCTCGTCTGCCGACCTGGTGGTACACCGCTACCTCACGTCCCTGTTTAATTTCAGCATCACTCCCCAGACCCTGGTGCGCGTAGTGCTGGTCGGCATTGCCACGCTTGGTCTCATAGGCGCCTACAGCTACACCCTGATCCGCTCCGGCAAAACCGAAGAGGCGCCCGCGCCGGCACCCAAGTCCCGCGTGCTCGGCCCCATCGAAAGCTCAATCTTGTTCGGCTCCCTCAATGTGCTGTTCTTTGCCTTCATCGTGATCCAGTTTGCCTACCTGTTTGGCGGGCAGCACAATATCTCGGCCCAAGGCTTTACCTACGCCGAATACGCGCGCAAAGGCTTCTTTGAGCTCATTGCCGTAGCGCTCCTAACCTTTGGGCTGGCATGGGCGGGGGACCAATTTGTAGCCAAGGGCAAAGCCGGCCACACCCGCGCGTTCCGGCTGCTTTCCGGCGCGCTTGTGCTGCAAGTGATCCTTATCATGGCCTCAGCCTTCAAGCGCTTGTACTTGTACGAACAAGCCTACGGTTTCACGACCCTGCGCCTTTACAGTCACGCGTTCACCGTGCTGCTGGCCGTAATCTTCCTCATCCTCCTGTACAAAATCCTCAAAGACGCCTCAGAGCCCATATTCGCGCTACCGGCCTTCATTGCGGTGATTGCCTTTGTGGTGGCTATGAATTTGCTAAGCCCCGACGCCTTCATTGCCCGCGCCAACCTCGACCGCTTCCACTCTACCGGCAAGATTGATAGCGCCTACCTCGCCCGGCTGTCCGACGACGCCCTCCCGCAACTCATCGCGGCTTTCGAGGCCACCTCCCGCGACGATAAACAAACGCTCGGAGAAGAGCTTTACCGCCGCAGCGAGGTTGAAGCACCGGCTCCCCATTGGCAGTCGTGGAACTCCTCCCGCGACCAGGCTAGGAACTTGCTTCAAGACAAGGCTGCCGAGCTCAAACCTTATGGACTGCCGCAGCCTTAGCTTAGATGCTGTCCGCCGGTGACGCCCAGCATTTCGCCGGTGATGTAGCTTGATTCCTGCGAGGCGAGGAACACATAGGCCGGCGCCACCTCGGCGGGTTGCCCGGGCCGGCCGAGAGGCGTGTTCGAACCAAACTTGGCCACCTTTTCCGGAGGCTGGCCCCCGCTCGGCTGGAGCGGTGTCCAGACCGGCCCGGGCGCTACGGCATTCACCCGGATTCCCTTGCCCGCCACCTGCTTTGCCAGAGCCTGTGTGAATGCCCGGATGGCGGCCTTCGTGGGCGCATAATCCAGCAGCGAGGGTGACGGTTGGTAAGCCTGGATCGATGATGTATTAATGATGGTGGCCCCCGCCGCCATGTGCGGTAAGGCATATTTGCAAAGCCAAAACATGGCATACACGTTCACGGTGAACGTTTGCTTAAACTGCTCGGTGGTGAGGTCGGCGATCGCTTCCTGGGAGATTTGCTTGCCGGCCACATTTGCCAGGATATCCAGGCCGCCCAATTTCTCCACAGCCTGCTCCACCAGCCGCCGGCAGAATTTTTCGTCCGTCAGATCGCCCGGTATGACAGCGACGTTTTGGCCGGTGGCCTGAAGCGACACCATGGCCTCATCGGCGTCGCTTTGCTCGTCGGGCAAGTAGGTTATGACCACATCGGCCCCCTCGCGCGCAAATGCGATCGCCACCGCCCGCCCAATGCCGGAATCACCGCCGGTCACTAGGGCTTTGCGGCCCTTGAGCCGCTCGCTACCTCGGTAGCTGTCTTCCCCGTGATCAGGTTTTGGCCGCATCTTACTGGCCAGCCCCGGCTCGGGCTGCATCGGTGTATCAAACGGTGGCTTGGGATGCTGCTTGGTGGGGTCCTGCATTTGGTGTTGGTCATGGGCCATAAATCCTCCTTATCGTTTGCGCTTGGCGCGGGCCTTGCGGTTGTGCTCAAGTTTGCGTTTGTCTTGTTCGAGTTTTTTGTCGCTTTCATCCTCGGCTTGCAGCAAATCCTCGGCCGTAATGTTGAGCTTGCGCATAATTGCCACCAGTTTGATGTTGGCCGCCAGCTGGTCGCGGTTTTGCGTGTTTTGAATAATGAAAACCATCAGGAACGTAATGATCGTGGTGCCGGTGTTAATGATGAGCTGCCACGTATCCGAAAAACCCAGCAGAGGACCGCTAACGCCCCACAGGATCAGAATTCCCAGCGCCACCACAAACACCCACGGGCGGCCAATAGCAACGGAAACGGCGGTTGTAAAACGGGTGAATAGGTCAGGTTTACGGGGTTTGGCCACGTCTCCTCCTTGGCAGGACGGTTAAAATTATCAAAAGGTACTATTACGAGCAGGTCATCCTGCCCGTAATAGCTTCGGTATCAAACAAAGTTAGCTTTTAGAGATCCTTTTCCAAATCCGCCATCACTACCTCCTTGTCGTTATTGGTATGACGTGATGCATCATAGCTTCCGGATACCAGGCCGGCATTGGCTGGAGTAACGAATTCTAAGCTTAACCGCAAAAAATAAGCCGCCCCATACAAGCAACTATCGCCTTGATTAAGTAAGGAACCCGTCCGGTCGTTCTGCCAAAAGAATCCCGCGGCGGGGCTAAACGGTATTGGATGAGGCCGCGCGTACCGGCTTCCGAGCCGCCGGGGCAATGCTTTGCTCCAGCCGGTAAAGCACGCCGGTACCGAGCACAAACACCCCCAAGATCGACAGGACATCGCCGAGGATGTAGACCTCACCATTGCGGGCGATGTTGTGGATAGTGCCGGAAACGATCAGTACAACCATGCCGCTAGCTAGTAGCAGTGACCGCAGGCGCCGCGCCCCGTCCGACTGCGCTGCGAACACGATAAACATCACCAGCACCGGTAGCATGGTGATAAGCGTGAGCACGCCAATGGACACGCCTACCGCTCTCGCCGCGTTATTGATCGTGACGTGGTGCGCGTAGTCATAGTAGGGGAGCGTACCCCAGATCATGGTCTTCGCCGTAATCACGGTCACGAGCGCCGCCGCAATCCCCAGGGTAATGACGACGCCGGTCTCCCGGGTTGCAAGCTTCGGCACCAGCGCACACGTCATGCGGGCCAGCGCGATCAGGGCCAAGTACGTGAAGATATGGCCAATAGTAAACGCCCAAGCCGCAGCCACCGGAAACGCTTCGGGCTTAAACATCAGCCACAAATGCGCCGACGCGCTGATGCTGAGAAAGATTCCCATGTATAAGAAAAACTGCCGGAACATCTGAATCGGCCGGGAAATCACCCGGCCCGCCTGGTGGCCCCGGTAGCCGACGTACCACCAGGCCAAGAAAAACACTAAGGCGCCGGTGGACATTGAGATAGCAGTGATTGGAATAGTCATCGTACCCCTATAATGCTTCTGCTCCGTCCGATTGTAAAATGGATTCCAACAAAAAGAGGCCCCGGGAGGCCTCTTTTTAAATAATTCCTGGTAGTCCCACGGGGAGTCGAACCCCGGTTGCCGGGATGAAAACCCGATGTCCTAACCGCTAGACGATGGGACCATGATGTGGCGGTGCTGCTTTTGAACTGATAAATACTACCATTTTTGTACCTAATTTGTCCAACCCTAGCCTGTGCGTGTACCCTGAGGAGGTGGTAAAACGTCTTAGCCAGTTAGTGCGCACGCTACGCGGAAGCGAATTTCTGCGGCATAACGCCGTCTTTTTCGTTGGTTCGCTAGCGGTAAGCGCGCTCAACTATTTGTACTATCCCGTGCTCGGCCGCCTCATGGACACGAGCGACTTCGGTGAAACCCAAACCCTGGTGTCACTGTTTTTGCAGGCCACCATTTTCCTGAGCGTGGTTACGAATGTGGCCGTCAATATTGTGGCCAACGAACGCGACGCCGAGCTGCGCAACCGTATCATCTACGAGCTGGAGCATGCCGCCACCCTCATCACCCTGGCCGTGCTCGGCCTTATGCTCGTTTTCATCCCGCAGCTCAAATCTTTCCTGCAGTTTGAGCACGCCGGCCCGTTTCTTGTGCTCGGTCTGGCCCTCCTCGTGAGTGTGCCCGGGGCACTGCGCAATGCCTACCTGCGTGGCCGCTCGGCCTTTGGCCAGATTTCGATTGCCGGCGCCGTAGGCTCGCTGGCCAAAATCATATTCTCGGCCGGTTTCGTGCTCCTGGGCTGGCGCACCCTCGGCGCCATGGGTGGTTTGGTGGCGGCCCAGCTGCTCGCCATGGCCTACGCGGCCTGGCAGGCCCACCGCCACGGCCTGCACCGGCCCGCCACTGCCAAAAAACTGTGGCGCCGGCCAGACATCGCGCTCATTCGCCCCCACCTGCCATACGCCGGGCTGGTCTTGGTCGTGTCGCTTGTTTCTACTACCCTGTTTAGCTTCGACATCATCGCCGTTAAGCACTATTTCCCAGCCGTCATTGCCGGCCAATACGCCGGTATTTCCACCATCGCGCGCATCATCTATTTCCTCACCGGATCGGTTTCGGCGGTGTTGCTTTCGAGCATCAAACTGGGCGCCTCCCCGGCCACCAACCGCCGCCTGCTCCTACGCTCTGCGATGCTCCAAGGCGCCATCGGCGGCGCAGCGCTCCTCGTGTTTGTTTTGGCACCACGTTTAGTAGTTGAAACACTCATTGGTAGTAAATATGCCCAATTCATTTCACTTTTACCCAGACTTAGCTTTGCCCTCTTTGCCATGGCATTTATCAGTTTGTTATTTAGTTATGACTTAGCGCTGCGTCGTCCCAGCGCCGCCATTATTGCAATTTTTGGCGCAATTATTATGGCCACTATCGTCATAATGCACCATGCAACACCCGGCGCGGTGGTTGATAGTCTCCTGTGTGGCTCGCTCGCCATACTTGCGGTACGCGCATTAGACAGCGTGCGCCGCCTAATGAGGAATTCTATCAAGCCCTATGCCAAATCGAGAACTCATTAGCGTCATCATTCCCTGCCACAATGAATCCCAAAACCTCCGCGCGCTCTTTCAGTCGTTGCGGGAAGTTTGCAGTGCCGAAGCCAGCACGTCATTTGAGTTTATTTTCGTAGACGACGGCAGCACCGACGACACCGTGAGCCAGGCTCGTGGTTTCGCCGAAACCGACCCGCGGGTGCGCGTCATTGAACTTGTGCGCAACTTCGGCAAGGAAATCGCCATTACCGCCGGCCTGCATGCTGCCCGTGGCCAGGCCGCTATTTGCTTGGACGCCGACTTGCAGCACCCGCCGGCCCTCATCCCCGATTTCATCAGCCGCTGGCGGGCCGGGTATGAGGTAGTCATCGGTGTGCGCGGCGGGGGACAGCGCCACGCACCCCTCATGAAGCGGGTCACGAGCAAAATGTTTTACAAGCTCATCAATCGCATCAGCACCGTTAAAATCGTGGCCAACGCCACCGACTACCGCCTTCTCGACCGCGCGGTCATCAATGAATTCAACCGCTTCACCGAGCGCAACCGTATCACCCGCGGCCTGATCGACTGGCTCGGCTTCCGCCGCTCCTACATCGAATTTACCCCAGCCCGCCGCCACGCCGGAGAGGCTGCCTATAGCTACCTCAAACTCATCGGCCTGGCCATTAATTCCGTGGTCTCAATGAGCCTGTTCCCGCTGAAATTAGCTGGGTATCTAGGTGGCGTCATTATGCTGGTTTCCGGCCCGCTCGGCCTGTTTATCTTTGTCGAAAAATACGCCATGCACGACGTTTGGGGCATGAATTTCTCTGGCCCCGCCATCCTGGCCGTCATTCTGCTGTTTCTCGTCGGCATTATCCTGGTATCACTTGGTCTCATGGCGCTCTACATTGCCACCATCCACGCCGAAGTCATGAACCGGCCGCTGTATGTGGCTCGTCGCGAGGCCATGAACGCCTTCGAGCCCCGGCGTATGCGCGAAACGGTTGAGGTGTGAACATTGTCTGGTTTAACTTCAAAGACCTCGACCATCCCCAAGCCGGCGGCGCGGAGGTGGTCAATGAAGAGCTCGCGGCCCGTCTAGCCGCCGCCGGTCACACTGTGACGTTTCTGGTGGCCGGCTTTCCCGGCGGCGCCCCCACGACCGAGCGCCGGGGTTTTCGCGTCATCCGCACCGGCAACCGCTTCAGCTGCTACCTCGCGGCCGGCGCCTACTTCCGCCGCCACCGTGCCGAGCTCGCCGCCGATCTCGTGATCGACGAGTGCAACACCATGCCGTTTTTCGCCGGTTTTTACGCCCGCACCCGCACCGTGCTGTTTTTCCACATGCTCTGCCGCCGGATCTGGTTTTATGAATTACCGCAGCCATTTTCCACCATTGGCTACTTGCTTGAGCCACTCTACCTGCGCCTGCTAAACCGCGGAAACCACGTGATAACGGTTTCCGAATCGACCAAAAAAGACCTCATGCGCCACGGCTACACCGCGGGCAACATCAGCCTCATATCCGAGGCTATCCAGCTCGCTCCCGTTGCTAGCCTCGGGAGCGTTCCAAAATTCCCCGAGCCTACCCTGTTGTCTCACGGCTCTATCCGGCCCATGAAACGCACCCTCGACCAAATCAAAGCTTTCGAGCTAGCCAAAGCCTACATCCCAAACCTGCGCCTCATTGTTTCCGGCGACGCCACCGGCGCCTATGGCCAACAGGTTTTGAGTTACATCAAAGCCAGCCCCCACGCCGATAGCATCAAGTACGCCGGCCGCACAACCGAGGCGGAAAAAATTACCCTCATGCGAAAGTGCCACGCCCTGCTGGTTACGAGCGTCAAAGAAGGTTGGGGACTGGTCGTCACGGAGGCCGCGAGCCAAGGTACGCCCGCGGTGGTCTACGATGTGGACGGCCTCAGGGATAGCGTGCGCGCCGGCACGACCGGCCTCGTCACCTCTGCCAACACGCCGGCGGCCCTGGCGGCCTCGGTCCAGGAATTGCTCGGGGACCCCGCGCGTTATGAGCGCATGCGTTCTGCCGGCTGGGAGTGGAGTAAGTCCCTCAATTTCGACCAGTCATATAAAGACTTCGCCGGAGCCCTGGGAATAGGCCAAAATCACCAATAATCCCAAAAATAACGCCCCCGATCCTTGTAATATTGCCACGGCACTGGCGCCCTCAGCTTTGGTAGACTAACAAACAATGCCTGCCCAACCCCTTATTTCCATCATCATACCGACCCGTAATTCAGGTAAAACCCTGAAAGCTTGTCTTGCCTCCGTAACGACCCAAACCTACCCCCACATCGAAACCATCGTGGTCGACCGCGACTCGCAGGACGCTACCAAGACCATCGCGAAAGACTACACCCCGCATGTCTACAACCATGGTCCCGAGCGCTCGGCCCAGCGCAACTTTGGCGTGTCCAAAGCTAAAGGCGAATATGTGGCCATCATCGATTCGGATATGGAACTCACGCCCAAAGTGGTTGAAGCCTGCGTCCAGGCAATGGCGACGGATCCGCAGCCCAAAGGCGTCATTATCCCCGAACAATCGTTTGGCGAGGGTTTTTGGGCTCAGTGCAAAGCCCTCGAACGCTCGTATTACGTGGGCAGCGACGACATCGAAGCCGCCCGCTTCTTCACCCGCAAAACTTACCAGGACCTAGGTGGCTACGATGAAACGCTGGTAGCCGGCGAGGACTGGGACTTGTCCAACCGCGCTAGGGCTCAAGGCCCCATCGCCCGCGTCTCGGAATTTATCCGCCACAATGAAGGCCACATTAGCCTCATCGGCACGCTGCGCAAAAAATACTACTACGCCCAGCACGCCAAGGCCTATCTCCAAAAATCCCAAACCAGTTCCATGCTTACAGCCAACGCCGGCCCACTTCAGCGCTACAAACTGTTTCTGTCCCGGCCGGGCCGGCTCCTGCGCAATCCATTTACCGGCCTGGGGATGCTATTCATGAAAACCGCCGAATATGCCGCCGGCGCCGCCGGACTTCTTACTACATCTTCGCAGTCCAAGGGACACGCGGAGCGTTGAAGTCTAAAAATTCGCAACCTCTTAGAGTCGCTTTCTATATGACTACGGTATTGGAGTATGGTGGCGGTTTGGAA
>DATAMV010000110.1:0-1999 GCA_036266515.1 Candidatus Saccharimonadia bacterium | reverse complement strand
TCACGGTCGCGGCCGGATGCATGCCCGGTCACGAGTTGGTGCAATTCGGCCGCTACGATTTTTTTGGCTTCCTCAAGAGTAAATTGCTGTATTTCCCCCTCTACGTAGGATTGTTCGAAATATTCGACGACAACCCGCGCGCCGGGCAGGAGCGTTCGCTCGAGTTCGGTTTTGCCTGGGCAGTCTCCGCCTAGGGCATTAATATGTGCTCCCGCTTTCACCCAGGCTTTTTTAACCACGTCCACGTGGGCTTTGCAGGCGGTGCAGACGGTAATGATATCGGCGCCCGTCACGGCCTCGCGGGCACTGCGGCAGCGTACGAGCTTCATCCCGCTGTCCGCCATATTACGCTCAAATTTGTCCATGGCGGCCCGATCAATGTCGAAGAAGCGCACTTCGGTAAGCCCGCGAACGAGCTCGGTTGCCCGTACTTGGAATTCGCTCTGCGCGCCAGTGCCAACGACGGCCATTATGCGGGCGTCAGCCCGGGCCATGAGATCGGTAGCAAGGGCTGCGGTGGCGGCAGTGCGCAGCGCCGTTAAAAGGACCATTTCGGTGTACATCAGCGGGTAGCCAGTGTCTACGCGCACGAGCTGGCCCGTGGCAACAACAGTGTTTAGGCCCTGTCCTGGATTACGTGGGTGGCAATTGACGTATTTAAAGGTGTAATAGGTTTGGTCGCAGATTGGCATGAGCTCAAGCACGCCGCCGGGTACGTGCATGGCCGGGCGCGGGATCATGGTGAACTCGTGCCAACGGCTAAAATCACGGCGGAGATCGTGGATGAGCTCGTGCAGGCAGGTCTCCAGGCCGTGGCGTGCGATAAGCCCGGCGACGGTATCAATGGTTAGGATATTCATGGCTGTTCCTTAGCTTATGGCTGTCCAAGCCGGAGCGGGCATCAAAAATGCCCCGTTGCCGGGGCCGCTTGGACAAATTTGTAAGCTAAGGCACCCCGGCTGTCAGATCGGCTGCGGGGCCTGGGGGAAGTAATCACGATAGGTGTGATAAACGTTCATAAGTACTTTAATAGTACCTTGGCTAAGGTATTTTCGTCAAACTCTGGCCAGGAGAGCTATATCTTGCTATAATACAGAAATTATGTCTTCGTTAGGTTATATTGCAATTTTGGGGCGCCAGCCGGAGCTTGGTCTGGTTGAACTCGAGTCGGTGTTGGAAACGCCGCCGGTGGCGTTTGGGCGCCAAGCCGCACTGATTGATAGTGCGCTGGAGCTCGGCCGTCTGGGTGGCGCGCTCAAGCTTGGCGAGGTGTTATACCGCGGGGCCGTGAAGCCCTTGCGCGAGCTGCCGCTGGACGTGACAGTGCTGGCTACCGGCGAGGGGCGCGTCACCTTTGGCCTCAGTGCTTATGGCGTGCGTGAAACGCCGCGGGCGCTCGCAGCGGCCGGCCTGGAACTCAAGAAGCGGCTCAAGGCTCGTGGCTCGGTGCGGTTGGTGCAGCCGTCCCGGGGCCTCGCGCTCTCGGCGGCCGAGCTGGCGCATAACCACGTGCTCGAAGGTGGCTTCGAGCTGCTGGTGGTATCGAGTGGCCGCGAAATGGTGGTGGCTCGGACCATCGCGCATCAGGATGTGGATTGGTACTCGAAGCGTGACTACGGCCGTCCGGCCCGCAGCGCCAAGGTGGGTATGTTACCACCAAAACTCGCGCAGATTCTCGTAAACACCACGCATGCATCTATGGTGGCTGATCCGTTTTGTGGAACCGGAGTGATACTGCAGGAGGCGCTGCTATTGGGCCGAGAGGCGCAGGGGTCCGATATTGCGCTCGAGATGGTTACTGCTACGCGGGAAAATTTGACGTGGCTCCAGGAGCAGGCTCCCGTTCCCCTGCCGGCTTGGGATGCCGATCCGGCGAATGCCCGAACGGTACAGTTGCCAAAGGATTGTGCAGTGGTGAGTGAGGGTTATCTCGGCCCAAACCTCAGTAAGGCACCCGCTCAGCCCCAGCTTGCTGAGATCAAGCGCGATTTGCTCGGAT
>DATAMV010000109.1:0-14608 GCA_036266515.1 Candidatus Saccharimonadia bacterium | reverse complement strand
ATTACGGGCCTGGTCGGCGTGGCCTTTATCGGGTTGGCTGTGGCTTCTTCGATGGTTGAACGCAAAAAGAAGCGGGGCCGACGGCCGCCGCTGGTTCTAGAGTAACTTTTCGATAATGCCCGCCAGCTGGCTTGGGACGATGTCGGCTTTGATGATATAGCCGTCCGCTTGGGCTTTGAGCGCTTCCTGGCTGGTTTTGTCCTGCGCTAAGTTAGTTAGGATAACAATCTTCGTTTCGGGGCTGCCTTTGCCGTCGCTGCCACGCAGCTCGCCCAAAACCTCGATGCCGGTTTTCTCCGGCATCATGATATCGAGTAGAATCAGATCGTAATGCTTTGTTAGGGCTTTTTTGAGCCCCTCGGCGCCGTTGTAGGCGTAGTCAACCGTGTATCCCTGGCGCTCCAATACGCGTGCGTACATTTCGGCAATGGGCTTATCGTCTTCAACGAACAGGATGCTTTTTGATCCAGCCATGAGCTCCCCTTGTTGTGATGCTTAATTTATTATCCTCCCCACTGGTCGTCGTAGCAACTGTGCGGCGGGGCAAGATAAAGGTGAAGGTACTCCCCTTTCCGAGGGTGGATTCCACGGTGATGTGCCCATTGTGGGCCTCGACGATTGAGCGGCAGATGTAAAGGCCCAGGCCAGTGCCATGAGTAGTGGACTTGAATTCGTCCACGCGGAAGAACTTAGTGAACAAATGAGGGATCGCACTTGAGGGAATGCCGGTACCGTTGTCGATGACCTCGGTAATGACGCTCGAGGCGTCGGTGGCGATGCGAATTTCGATGTGGCCGGTGGCGGCTTGCGTATGGCTAATGGCATTTGAGACCAGGTTGCTAATGACTTCGCGCAGGGCCGATGGATCGGCCAGGATGGGTATGGGCTGCTTGGGAATATCGAAGACAATTTTGCGGTTTTGCTGCTCGGCGCGCTCCTTGAGGTTGTCTTCCATGTCCATGATGAAGCTGCGGTAATCGATCAGCTCCGGTTGGTGGTTGAGTTCGCCGTGCTCGATTCGGGCAACGTTTAGGAGATTGCGCATGAGGTCGCCGAGTTGGCCAGCGCTGGTCATGGCTTGGGTGAGGAACTGTTTTTGAGCCTTAGTGAGACCCTTAGCTTCGGTATGCAAGATGTCTAGATAACCCTTGATCTCGGTAAGCGGCGTGCGCAACTCGTGTGCCGCCAAGGCCACAAAATCGATCTTCATTTCCTCAAGCTGGCGGGCCTTGGTGAGGTCGTGGAATGTCACGAGTGCGGAAATACCGTTGGGGTCGTCTTTGAGGACGACGGCTTCAACATTGACGATGAGGCTGCGGCCGTCGGCCCGGTAGAGCTCAAGCTCGGTCCAGTGCCCCACTTTGTGCTCGGTGCCGGCGCCTGAGGCCAGGAAGCGTGTCATCACGAGCTCGCCGTGCGAGCGGAATGGCATCACTTTTTCGGCCAACTGTCCGGCTACTTCGCCGATGGTGCGACCAGTGAGTTCGGTGGCGGCCTTGTTAAATAAAATAATGCGTCCGCTGCGGTCGAGTGCGAACACGCCGTCGGTCATGGAGTTGAGAACACTATGGAGCTTCCCGCGCTCGGCGGCGATGAGGGCGGTCTCGCTATTGGCCTCCGACAAGGTCTGCTGCAACTTGCCAGATATACGGTTGAGAGCCTCGCCAATCTCGGCGAACTCCCCTGCTCCATTGGTGTTGAACTGGGCCTTAAAATTACCGCGGGCCAGCTCCAGCGCGGCTTGGTGGATGCGGCGGACGGGGCGGGCCAGCAACTCAGCAAAGACAAAACTTAAGATCATAGCCGGCAAAATGCCGAGAATCATCACGGGTAAAACGTATACGGTAAAGTCTAGCGTGCGGCGGTCGCCGGTTTGGCCATTCAGATACCAGACCGCGGCCACAACGAGTGCCGGGATCAGCGAAATAATGAAAAACAAGGCTAAACTTCGCCGGATAAACCGGTTTGGCTGCTGTTGCATAGCATAATTCTAATGCTTAACCCGGCCGGTGCCTAGCGTGGTACAATGGCCAGGTTAAGAAAGGTGTGTTGGTGCTTACAAAGATTCTGGTAGTAGTTGCATCCGTTGCCGTGATTGGATTGATCGTTGGAGGAGTAATTGTTATGAGAGGAGGCAATAATATGGACACATCAAGTAAGTCCGGTAATGCGGCATCGCCGAGCCCATCGTCTGCGGCTAGCGGCGCCGGGCTACAGTCGACCGACGAGGTGGTAGGGACGGGTGCTGAGGCCGCTGCCAGCAGCACCGTAACGGTTAAATACACAGGGACGCTAGCTGATGGCACCGTGTTTGACTCTACGGACAAGCATGGCGGTGACCCGATCTCGTTTCCGCTGAGTAGCGTCATTAAGGGCTGGCAGCAAGGTATTCCTGGCATGAAAGTCGGTGGTAAGCGCAAGCTCGTGATCCCGCCGGACCTAGCTTATGGATCGCAAGGTACGGCCGGCATTCCTCCCAACTCGACTCTCACGTTTGAAATCGAGCTGATTGACGTTAAGTAGCGTTCCGTCCCGGCAGGGATAAGCAAAATTCACCAACACGCCAGACAACCACTGGGTAGTATGCCCAGCAAGGAGAATGAGTTTGTGCTTGGTGAATTTTGTTGATGCCGGACGAGGGGCGGTCGCTAATCTTGGCGGTGCTGCTCGCAGTATTCGGGCGAATGGTCGGAGTGGCAAAGGTTGTAGCCGACTACGGCAGCAATATCGACATCGGTTGGCACGAGATAACCAGCGGCACTGGAGGCTACGCGTATCTCAACGGGAATGGTGCCGCGGCCGAGGCTGTCGAGTTGCGAGAAGGAGCCGCGCGACAAGTCGATAACGCGGCCGGTCCAGGCTTCGGGTCCGTAGTCGTTGACGCGACAAACCATAGTCCTGCTGTTATACAGGTTCTTCACGAGTAAGTAGGTGCCGCGCGGGAAGGTGCGCGACGCGCAGGTGAGGGCGTCGGGTTGCGGGAGGCCGAGCGCGTACCAAGAGCCCCGTCCACTCTGGGCCGCCGGGCCACCCGCCGGCTGCGGTGCCGGTGGCGTGGCTACCGTCACGGGCGCCTTGATCTCGATGCCACCGGGTCCGGATTTGTGTACGGCCACATTAATAACAGGCTTGTTCATGGTGATACCGTATGCGAGTGAGCCGGTACAAATCGTTGCTACCAAGATCGCAAAAGACCTCAAGACATGTTTTGAGGTCTTGCGCTTAACGAGTTTTTTCTTGGTGAGCACGTGGATGACGCGCCGTTTGGTTTTGGCTTTCATATTGGTTTTTCGCCGGTTTTAGCGGGTACTATGCCCTGTTTTTACCATAAGCGGGATAAGGAGTCAATTTCTTAGAACGTAACGCTCTTGCCGACTGGTACGATTGAGTACCAGGTATTGCCGGCGTCGAGCGGAATATCGGCTCCGGATGCATCTAGAAGCTTGGTGCGGACGCCGCGCGAGTCCTTGACCCAGGTGCAAGGGACGACTGTGCCGTCGCGGATTACATACCCCTGGCCCTGACCCACGGTTTGCATAATAACGGTAGATTCGCCGATGCGGGTATAGCCGTAGCTGGTGGGCATCATTTCGACCACGATATTTTTGACGTGGATTTGCTTGCCGGTGTTGCGGTCAACGTGCGGCTGCCCCGAAAGGTAGCGGGCATAATCGTTGGTGGTGGCGTCGTATTTATAATCGACCTGATAGCCACTGTATGAGTAGTCAATATGAATATTGGGATGGGCTGGGGCCTGCGTGGGCGTATCGGCCTTACGCGGGCTAGGCGTGAAGGTGGCGGGACCAGTGAAACTGTAGCGCGCCAGAAGCGTGTCGAGCTTAGCGCCGGAAGTATAGAGGTTGTGGGGCGCGATGCGGTCGGTAGTGCGGTAGAAGCCGCTGGAAGCAAAACTCAGGGCGTTGAGGTCCTTCATGCCGAGCGGAGTGACCTCATCCAGGGCGTCGGCATTGCCGCCGGCGTGGGCTACGGGAGCATTGAACTCCAGGCCCCAGTCGAGGAAGTAGGTGCGAAGCGACCGCACCGGGCCAATTGCGGCCGGTCGGTTTTCGAGGAAGAAGGCTTCAAAACGGGTAATACCGCCTTCGGCGTTGGCCTCATATACCACGCCGGCGTCTTGCAGGCCCGATTGTGGCCGGGCGTCGGGATGATTTTCGATGATAACACCAATGATCGGCTGGTCGGCCTGGGCTGGTGTGACCGGCAGGCCTGTAAGCGGCGAGAACTTGGTGACGGGGGTGGGTGTGGGGGTTGGTGTAGGCTTGGGCGTGGGACTCGGCTTGGAGGCAACATGGGGCGCCGGCCGGTGCGTGAAGGCCCAGGCAGCCACTCCCGCGCCGGTCACGAGGATTACGGCGCTCGCGATGAGGACGATGCGTTTGGTGTGCCGACGCTTTCGAGGCGGGGTGGGTGCGGCCGGCAGGTCTTGCGAAGATGAAACAGCCGGCTTCGGTACTGAAGCCGGCGGCTTAGGATCGAACATGGGCACATTTTACCACAATCATGCTTATGCTTCAAGATGCACCGGCTGTACTATGCACCCAAGTAACAAAAAAAGAGGCCGGGCGGCCTCTTTTTTAGGAGACGATAGAACTAGACGACGGGGCCGCTGAAAGCGTCCCAGGTTGCCTGGTTGACGAACTTGGTAAGGTTGCGGCCCTGGTAGCTACCGCGCAGTGCGTAGCGAACCTGAACTTTGCCATCCTTAGTAGTGCGCTCGTACTTAGTCTTGGAAACGTCACCGTCTGCTACTTCGACCGACTCACGGGTTTTGACGTCGTAAAAAGATACGCTCATGGACTTTTTAACCTCACTCGCATTAAGTGTTTGCACTATAGGACAGCCGAGACTGGCTTGTCAAACCTGTTGAGTGCGAGTGGGTAATATTCAGATATTCATATCTGGTAATTTGGCTTTAGAGGGGCCCGGCGGGGCCGGGGTAGCAGCGCTCCCCCGGTCCCACGGACGCCGCGAAGGAGCTTGTTCACTCCTTCTCAGCGATGGCGTCGACTTCGAACAGGGCCGGGATCGGCCCTTGCGATCTCCCGGTGGGAAGCTCCAGAACCGCGACGCAGGTGCGCGCCGGGAACGGGTCGCTGAAGAAGTCGCAGTAGACCTCGTTCATCACGCTGTAATCGCGCATTGTGGTCAGGTAGATCTTGACCTGCACGAGGTCGGTCAGCGTGAAGCCCACCTTCTCCAGCTCCGCGGCCAGGTTGCAGAGGGCCTGCCGGATCTGGGTCTTCAGGTCAGCGTCGAGCTGGCCGGTGTTCGGATCGTCGCCGATCTGCCCGGAGCAGTACGCGGTCTTACCCCGCACGACGACCCTGGTGAAGGGTCGGGTTGGCGTCGTCATGAAGGCCTCCTTGTGCCTAGGGAACAGACGTTGCCGGAGGAAACTATAACATATTTAGGCTATTTTGGCGAGGCGCCGCAGAGAGGTTTCTTTGCCCAGAACATGCAGGGTTTCGAAAAGACCGGGCGCGGCTTTTTTGCCCGTGATCGTGATACGGATAGCGGAAAACAGTACGCCGGGTTTGACCTCAAGCTCCTCGGCCAGTGTCCGCAAACGGGACTCCAGGTCGCTCTCGCTGAAATCGGAGTCGGAGAGGGTCTTTGTAACGGCTGGCAGGCGACCCGCGTCTTCGGCGTTTAAGGCGGGCTTGGGGTCTTCAAAAAAGAAGTCGGTGAGTTCGGGTAGTTCGTTTAAGAATTTGACGCGTTCCTGAACGAGTTTTAAGACCTCCAGAAGGTACTTATCGTCGCTCCCGCTTGAGCTGGCCGGCAGAAAGCTTCTCGAATGCTCCAGGAGCTGCGGAAGAGCCATGTGGCGGATCATATAGCCGTTCATCCACGTGAGGCGTTCTTTGTCGAATTTGGCTGGGCTCTTCTGGACGCGCTCGAGCGTGAAATTCTTGATGAGTTCGTCGGTGGAATACACTTCCTGAGTGGTGCCGTCATTCCAGCCGAGCGAGGCTAGGAAGCTGCGTAGCGCCTCGGGCAGGTAGCCTTCGGTAATGTATTCCTGCACGGATTGGGCGCCGTCGCGCTTAGAGAGTTTTTTGCGGCCGTCGGGGCCCTGCACCGGAGGCAAATGCACGTATGTGGGCGCCTCCCAGCCAAAGGCGGCAAAGAGGAGCAGATGCTTGGGCGTACTGGGCAGCCACTCATCGGCACGTAGCACGTGGCTGATTTTCATGAGGTGGTCGTCTACCACGTTGGCAAAGTGATACGTGGGAAAGTCGTCGGACTTCATAGCGACGAAATCGTCGAGGTCTTTGAGGGCAAAGCTCATTTCACCGCGCACAGCGTCGTCCCAATTCACAAATTCATTTAAGCCCTTGGAGTTGTCATAGTGCTCCGGTATTTTAAAGCGCAGGACGTGGGGCTCTGATTCAGCGCGCTTATTGCTTTCTTGCAGGCAAAAGCGGTCGTACTTAAAAGCCACGCCTTTGGCCTGGGCCTCTTCGCGTAACGTGGTCAGGCGTTCGGCTGAACACCAGCAGCGATACAGAACACCTTTTTCGACCAATTCCTTGGCATAGCGGTCGTAAATTCCCTGCTCTTTACGTTCAGACTGCAGGTACGGGCCGTACTCCCCACCCTGACGGATGCCTTCGTCTGGCGCGATGCCGAGTGCCTCGAGACTGTCGTTGATTTGGTCAACGGCATCTTCGACTAGGCGGCCTCGGTCGGTGTCTTCGATGCGCAGCACAAACACGCCGCCGGTGTGGCGGGCCCAAAGCCAGTTAAAGAGCCCCGAACGCACCCCGCCAACATGTAGGTGGCCGGTGGGGCTGGGGGCAAAGCGGACGCGTACGGATTTTGACATGTGGCTTATTATAGCGTGTAATCTGGTATTTTTACAGGCCCAACGCGCTCGGGTCGAGCGGCTGCCACTCGGTTCCGTCCCAGCGGAAGAGATCGGTGCGCAGGCTCACTTCGCTGGTGTCGTAGACGTTTTCAACATGCGTGGCCGCTCCTGCCCGCCGGGCGCCCATGGTTTTACGGTCGATGATGGCCGGGCCTTGCACGCGCTCGAGCTTGAGTTTTTCGCCGTCGCGTTCAAAAATTATGAACGATACGTGCTCAGTGAGGTCGGGTGCGTCCTCAACCGGTCGTTTCTTGCGGCCGTGTTCAATGAGGCCGTATTTCGTGTCTATGGCATCGGCGATGCGGTCCCAGGCGCGATCCTCTTGCATGGCATTCTCCTTCTAGGCCTTATTATAGACCTTAAACGAAGCAGTCCGCGACCCGGAGTACGGGTCGCGGACTCTGCCGCTATGCGGCGTGCTCATTGGGGGACAAATTGCCACACGATGAAGATGGCGCCCCCGATGATGCACAGCCACCTGCCGACTTTGTGCTGCGACCTGATGCCGAGCACGATGCCGATGACTCCCAGGACTACGTACATAATTCCCCTCGCTCCGAGGTAGACGTTGATGGGAGTATTATTATATACTGTATTTTATTTTTTACAAGCTGTAAGCAAGTTTGAGAATTTGCTCACGGCTGAGGTGGCCGGTGCCGTCAATGCCGAACCAAATGCCTTTATTGACCCAGGTAGCCTGGTTTTGGCCAAATAGGTAGATCGTGAGACCTTGGCCTTGAACTGCGGTGTAATCGTCGGTGTTCTTGACGACATAATTATCGAGTAATGAGCTTGAATCCCAGGTGGTACGGGCCTGCGTGATCCGAAGCGGGGCGTCGGCGCTGGGGCTGGTGAAGCTAAGCGTGACGAGGCCGGGGTGGGTGTCGGTGTGCGCGAGATTGTAGCTAGAGGGAATGTAGCCCGGTAGTGAGGCTGCAACGCCGGCTTTGTGACCGGCATTTTCGAGTGCGAGCTTGGGGTAATTCTGGAACCAGACGTATCCGGCCATAATGACGGCCGCGGCAATAGTAGCGGCCAGACGGCTGCGCTTGGGATTAACCCCGGTGTGGGGATGCCAAACGGTGCTAGTGCTCTCGGCGGGTGCCGGAGTCTGCGCGAGCCTTTCGGCCATGGCGGCATGGTTTTCGGCGACATGCGCCGGGAGTTCTGGCCCGGCCGGGTGCGGCTCGCCGGGATGCGCCGGATGGTGCGGTGCTGGTTCGAGTGACGTCGTGGGCAAGCGGTCGGTGCCGCCGAACTTGTTCACCAGTGGGCTGCGAGAAATTTGCTTGGCTTGCTCGAGGCGCTCTTTGTGGGCGGATTCGCGGCGCTCGTGAGAGGTGGCAGCTGGAGCGGCAGCGGGTTCGTGATGGGCTGGGTGTGAGAGCGGCGTGGGTTTAGGCTCGGGTTTGGATGCGGTTTCACGCAGGTCAATCACATGCGATGTCTGGGTGCGGTGGTGTAGGGCAGCTGCGGCTGGATGGTGTGCGGCTGGTTTGGGCGCGGCGGCTGATGCGGTGTGGACAACGGCCGTCCCCCGCCGGCGCGGCGATAGGTCGAGCGACAAACGGCGTGGCGGCTCAGGGCTCTCCGGCGAAAGCGTGCCGCAGACCGAGCAATACAATTGCCCGCCAATTTTGACGGGGGCGGTTTCGCGCTGACAAACCGGACAGTTCACGCCTTGCTCTTTGTTTATTGTGCTTATGTTACAACACCCGCATCAAGCTGGGAAGAGCCTTAGCGCCTCGACTTCCAGATCAGGTAGATGAAGTATGGCACCGCTAGCTGGCGCCTAAGGCGTCTGGGTTCTTGGACGAGCCGCCATAGCCACTCTAGGCCGGCACGTCCAATAGCGGCTGGGGCTTTGCGCCGCGGGCCGCCGAAGCTGTCGTAATCGAACGTACCGCCCTCGCCGATTAGGATGCCGTGGGACAGGCGGCGAGCCAGTTCTGCATTCACCTTTTCTTGGAGCGGGAAGCCCATGCCGGTCAGTACTAAATCGCCGCCGCTGTCTTTAATGCGGGTGGCGAGGAGTTCGATCCATTCGGGGCCGACATGGCCGTAGGGGCTATCCAGGTCGCGGCCGGCAGCAGTGCCGACGATACGCAGATTTGGCAGGGTGCGTAAAATTGTGGCGGCTACAAACTCAATATCGCCGGGCGCTTCTTTTCCGACCAGAAACACTCGCAGGCCTCGGTCCGCGGCGGCGTGCAGCAGCGGCCAGGTGAAGGTGGTGCCGGCGGCGCGTTCGGTGACCGGCCAGGCGATTTGGGCTGGGGCAAATGCAATTTGCGTGAGCGTTAGCCAAAACCGGCGGCTGCTGCGCGGTCCGGCAAACAAATAATGCGCTGCCCATTGGGCAGCGACGCCGTCGGCGATAGAGAGTTCGGCACCATTTAGGAGTTCCTGGAGATCGGAGTGTCGGGCTGCGGCGGTAAGAAATTCCACGTAGGGTTTAATGACATAGCCGGCCGGACGATCGCGAGCGGCGGCGTCACAAATATAGTTTATGGCCTCTTCAAGGCTTAAGAGATCGATTTCGACATTCAGCAATTCGACCTTGTCATAGGTAGTTTGCTTAGACATGGGCGGCCTTTCCGATGCCGGCCGCGGCTGTTCCCGCGCATATCCAGGTGATGAGGGCGGTGGTTGAGTCGGTCCAGGCTGGAAGCACGACAGCCACTACGCTTACGCCCACGACGGCGCCGAAACTTGCACTGGCCAGGGGGTGGGCTTTGGCCATGGGCGCGAGTCGTTTCAGTAGAAGGACCAGGCAGACCACGAACGCAATAAGCCCCAGCAATCCTGTTTCGTATCCTAACTGCAGGTAGTTATCCTCAATGATATGTACGGTGCCGGCATGGAATGTAGCTGGGCCGGCACTGCCGAGACCGTGACCGAGTGGCGTGGCCAAGGTTTGGCGGACACCGTCTTTGAGCGAGAGGGCATGTTGTGAATCGGATAGCTTGGTGTCGTCGTGGTTGGCTACGCTTGAATGCAAAATGAGGTACTGCCACGGCCCGTTTTGGCGTAGAGTCAACGGAACGGTGAGAGCGATGCCGATAGTGGCAAGGCCCAGCACCACGACGAAGCGGCGGCGGAGTGCCGCCGGTAACCGCAACCAGCCTACGCATATCACTGCGGCGACGGCGCCGAGCCACGCGCCACGCGAGTAGGATGTAATGAGCGCCACGACAGCTGCCCCGAAAACGGCCCATAGCCAGGGCCGGCGCTTCACGAGCGTAAGTGTGAGGCATAGCGGCAGAATCAGATAGGTGCCGAGCTGGTTGGGGCCACCCAATGTGCTTGGAAAGCGCAGCGTGCTAATGCCGGCGGCAATGTGTTGGTACGGCAGGATGGTGGCAGCGCCGTAGCCGAAGTGGGTCAGGAAATCGGCAGGCAAGAGCCATACCTCGCAAACAGCAAATGCCGATACGGCTGCGGCGCCGGCAACCACAGTCACGACTAGCCGCCGCGCAAACCCTGGGGTGGCCGCAATGAGTGCGATGGTCCCGGCCAACAGGAATTCCAGATCGGTTTTGAGCCCGAAGGCGGCCTGCGTGAGGCCGGGCCGGGCGGCTGCGGTGACAATGATAGCAATGAGCGCGAATGCCGCTGCCGCCCATACCCAGGGTTGGCGCAGTCGTTCGCGGTAGGCCGGATCGCGCCACGCTAGCCAGGCCGCCGGCGGTACGAGCAGCGCGATCAAGACTTCTTTCCAGCTTTGAATTATGGCTTGGTGATGGGTTAAACTGCCAAGCCATACGCTAAGAAACGCATGAAACGGCATTAGCGCAACGAGCAGGAGCAGCCCCCATTGGACGGCCGTGGTGAGTTTGCGCTGGTTCATGGGCTGATTATACAAGAATTCGGAAGCTTGGCGGATGCAGACATCGAATTGAACGCGGGTCTATAGGCTATCCTGCTGTGATGCCGTATTTCCGTAACAGTATCAGAATCCGATGATGCTGAGAAAAATTCGAGGCTAGAAACTCTCGGGATTATCGTTTTTTGATACTCTTTGGCAAGAGGATACGTTCTCTGAGACACGGCTGGAGATTGCCGGAAGCCCGACCCCTTAAAAGGGATTATTTAACGGCTACCAAGCTACGCTTGTATTCTTCCAAGTTATCGAGTGCGATACCGGTACCGCGGGCCACACACAGGAGTGGTTCTTCCCCGACTACGCACGGGACTCCCGTGACCTGCGTGAGCATTTTGTCGAGGTTTTGCAGGAGCGCTCCCCCGCCCGTGAGCACCATGCCGCGGTCAATAATGTCTGAACTAAGTTCCGGTGGAGTTTGCTCGAGTACCACCCGGATGGCTTGGATGATTTTTTCGAGTTCGTCCTGGAGGGCGCCCGAGATTTCGTTGGCGCGGATGGTGATGGTCTTGGGAAGGCCGGCCACAATGTCGCGGCCGCGGATTTCCATGGACTTGTCGCGGGTGAGCATGAGGGCGCTCCCGAGCGTTTGCTTGATGACTTCGGCGGTGCGGTCGCCGATGGCTAGGCCATAGGTCCGGCGCACGTAATCGGCGATGGCGCTGTCAAACCTATTGCCGCCTACACGGATTGAATGCTGTGCCACCACGCCGCCGAGGCTAAGGATAGCGATCTCGGTCGTGCCGCCGCCAATGTCCACCACCATGTTGCCGGCCGCCGAAGCGATGGGGATGCCGGCGCCAATGGCCGCGGCCACAGGTTCGCGGATGATGTAGGCAGCGCGGGCGCCGGCCGATAGCGTTGCATCGATGACGGCGCGGCGTTCGGTGGAGGTGGCGCCGGCGGGGACGCACACCATTACATCCGGCCGCGAGAGCCGGAATCCACCCGAGACCTTATTAATATAATGGCGAATCATAGCCTGAGTGATGCGGTAGTCGGCAATGACGCCGTCGCGCAAGGGCCGGGACGCCTGGATATTATCGGGCGTGCGGCCAAGCATTTCCTTGGCCTCGGCGCCGATAGCCACAATTTTATTCTGGTCATCAATGGCCACGACACTTGGTTCATTAATAACAATTCCCCGTTTGGGGACGTACACCAAAATATTGGCGGTACCGAGATCGATCGCAATCCGCTTGGAAAACATATCTATAGTATAGAGCACACTGCCCGGGAGCGGGAAATGCGTATATAATATTTGACGTGTTGATCCTACGCCGCGTTTTTACATTTTTTGGATATTTAGGCCTGGCCCTGCTGGTGGTCGTATTCACGTTTGTGCTTGTCGCCTACGGCAAGGACTATAGCTATGATTTCCGCGCTCACAAGATTATTCAAAAAGGCCACGTAATTATTGATTCCGTGCCCGGCGGAGCTGTGAGCGCTGATGGCAAGCCGCTCAAGAAGAATACGCCGTACCAGGCGGCTTATACGGTGGGCCAGCATAACTTTCAGGTTCTCAAAGACGGCTTTTGGCCATGGCAGAAGATGCTCGAGGTGACGGCCGGTCGGGTGGAACTGGCTACATATGTGCTGCTTATCCCCAAGAAGCCGGCCCAAACCGTGCTTGATACCCGGCCGGCGATTGCGGCTTCGGATCGGTCGCGCGACCACCATCACCTCGTATACGTAACGGCTGGGGCCGACGCTGCCGTTTATACGCTTGATGTTGGCAACCACAAAGTGGCGCGGGTATACCAACCGCAGGCGGCTACCCCCACTACGCCGGCCGAAACGCTTCATGCCGCCACTTGGTCCGATGATGCTTCGCACCTGATTGTGGCGAGCGACCTCGGCGGTACGCCGCAGTTTCGGCTGGTACCGGCAGCAGGTGGTGAGGGCGTGAACCTCACTCAAGCATACGGCTTTGATCTGAGCGGCCTTACGTTTTCTGGATGGAATTGGCACCAGATGTTTTGGATTTCGTCCGATGGCCTGAGGAAGCTGGATGTGGATACGCAAAGTGTCTCGGGTGTGCTGGCCGACAAAGTTACCCAGTTTTGGATGGAGCCCGACCGCGTGCTATATGTGCAGCAGACCGACCTTGGCCGCTCGCTGTGGAGTATTGATTCGCATGGCAAGCGCCAGGAGCTCGTCCAGGTTCTAGCCGAAAGCGACAAGTACGCCGTGGCGCTGTCGCGTTATAGCGGCCAGGATGTGCTGGCGGTGGTACCGGCCAAGACCGGTGTGGCCACGCTCTACTCTGATATTTACGGCGACACCCCTGAATCAAAGGTGGTGGCCAAAGGCGTGAGCGGCGCGAGCTTCTCGCCCAGCGGCCAGTTCCTGGCACTCACCGGTGGCAGTGCACTGCAGGTGTACGACCTCGAGCGGGCGTCGGTCGAGCAAAAGCTTGTGGTATACAATGCACCCGGTTATGGGGATGCGGCCACATTCTCGTGGTTTGACGGCTTTCATATTCTTATAAACCAAGGTGGCCAGGTGCGGATTGCTGAGTTTGACGGCCAAAACAGTGTGGCGCTTGGTTCGGCCTACAATACCTTTGGCGGCCTTTCCACCTACGATCAGCATGGCGTCTTAATATTTGAACCAGCCACGAGCGGCGCGGGCGTCAGTATCGTCCAGGTCCAAATCCGCTAAGCGCGAAACCTTGCGGCTTACTTGCTGGCCGGGAGTTGGCCGGGAGTATTGGCGTTGTTACTTGAGCCCGCGCCGAAGAGCGACGAGATGCCGGAGACGATACCATTCCAGACCGAGCCGATCTGTTGCAAGAAACTGGGGCTTGAGCTGGTGAGCGACGTGAGGCTGGTGGCTGCCGGTGTGGGCGCGGACACGGCTACCGTCGACGGGTCGGGGCTAACTTGCTTTGCGGTCACCACCAGGCGGCGCAGGGATGTGCCGGGCGGGCTGCAGGTGATGAGCGTAAGGGTCGGCGTGGAGGTGGGGCTAAGCACCGCTACGTCTGTAGGCTCCACGATTTTGCTACCCGTCACTTCATACACGTAGCGGTGGGAGTTGTAGTCGATGGTGATCTGGTCACCGGGGCTGAGTTTGTCCAGAAGCACAAACACGAATTTAAAGTTGCCGGGTTCCCACCAGTCATTGGATGAGTGGCCAAAGATGGCGACATTACCGGGTTGGCCGGGCGCAGGCGTATTGCCATAGTGCACCACCCCGCTTTCCAGGGCTTTCTGGATAGCGGCTTCTTGAATGCTGGGCTCGTAATTGACGGGTGCCTGCACGCTGATTTTTGGAATCGTGATGGTGTTGGCCGCGGGGATAATTTCGCTGGCTGCGGCCGGCGCCGTGGGCGTGGCTTTCGGGTGCGACGCGAATGTGTACTGGAACTGGTTGATGATAATCGGCGCCTTAAAGAGCAAAAGCACGAGGCAGAAGATGCCGGCGGCGGTCAAGAATGGCACCAGCGCTGAAGGGATTTTGCGTCCATGTGGCAGCGGCTGGTGGAATTCCTCGCTTTTGAGGCGGGTTTTGTCGGTAATGATGCTGGCCGTTGGCACGGACGGCACCTTGGTGGGCTGGGCTACAGGGTGGTGCTCCGCGAGCGCGGCGATCCGGGCGCGCGCGGCGGCCGCGGCTTCCGGGTGAATGATGGGGTCTTCACCGCGGGCGCGCTGAGTTTCTGCCACGGGCAGGTCCCGTTGCAGTTTGATCGAACCCAGATTGAGCGTATCGGACGTGGAAGCCATAATTGTCTGTCCTGCGTATTCTATGATATCTTGAGTTACGTGCTGAGCTCAAGACCGGCAGTCTAATTTCAGTATTATACCATAAATACCTTAAATCTTCAA
>DATAMV010000108.1:0-10990 GCA_036266515.1 Candidatus Saccharimonadia bacterium | reverse complement strand
ATTCTACAATAAGCTTAAGCAGTTTAAAATCGGTTGATTATCCAAAAAAAGACCATCTCAGGACCCAAAAATACAGCAAAACGCGCTCCGTTTGCACGCGGACCAAGAGCGTTTTATGATCGTTGCAAGGTAATTAGGAGGGTAACTATGGACAAAGCCACATCAGATAAAGCTGCCCAGGCTGAGCCGGCCAAGGACTCCGCACCGGCTACCCCGGCCCCGGCTGATGCTTCGGCTGCTCCGCTTCCCACCAGCCGCGAGGAAGCGCAAAAAATGGGCTACACGTTCGTTACGAATATGGGAGCGGACAACCCCAATCTGGCGCAGCAAACCGAGGCCTATTTGAATGCCCAGGGATACGAGGTTTATTTCGACAAGGTAGCGCTCGACTCGTCCAGCAAGCCGCTTCCTGATATGGTAAGCGTCTGGCGCCGGCGGCCGGGGACCCCGAGCGCTTAAAACCTAATGAGCTTCTCTTTGCTCGAGTACGGCCAAGAAGGCTGGGGTCACGTGGGTACGCACCGCGTCCTTGCTAAAGCTACGAAGTACATCTTTACGGCCGAGGTAGTCTTCAAGTTCAGAATAAGCTTTCAATAAGCGCTTTTTATCCTCGTCTTTCAGGGGTTCGTCGGACTTCTGCTCCGCCGTGACCTCACGCAATATATCAAGCGCCGAACGCACGTCCATGCGGTTTGACACCAGACCAGCCACCTCAATAATGCTATCAATGTAATCTTTGCGGCTGGCATGTTCGGCTTTCATGCCTCCCGTCCCGGTGGTGGTACCCTCGGTAACCGCCAGAAGCCGGAATTGGTAGCTGGCCCGCACCAGTAAAAGGCCGGTAATTACCCATGGAATAAGATACCAACCATAATCGGTATACACATCGCCGTTATTAAACCAAAATGTGTTGATGGTTTCGTGAGCTGCCGAAACGGCTAGCGCCGTAAAACCAACCGCCAGCCACTTCATGGCATTCTTGTAGTAGAGGCCAATAGAATCGTAAATCTTGTAGGCAAGCACGGCCGAAAACGTTAGGCAGGCGGTACATAGCGCCGCCACTCCAATGTACGTATTGGTTCCCTCAATGTGGTACTGCACAAGATAAGTAGCAGCGATACCGAATATGATACCCGTTCCCACCGATACTGGGACCATGACTCTCCAGGAGGTAAACGGCCCGCGCACCCCAATGAGGCGGGCAAATTTGCGAGTTCCGGCGTAAATGAGCGCCGAGGTGACAAAAAACGGCACCAGGCCGGATCCGGAATCAGCCCAAGCGGAATTCCATAAATCGAGCATGCCCCAAATCACGAGCTGAATAAGCACCGTGCTCCAGGCCATAATCCCGAAAGCGAGCAACCGGTAGGCCGAACGTAGGCCCGGTTTAAATCCGCCCAGACCGCGTAGGAACTCCACAGCGGCGCCAAGAAACAAACACAGGCTAGCTGTGCCGGCGGCCGTTCGCCAGTGCGTCGCGACCGGGTTGGCGGCGGTGGGCGCCACTGGGATAAGAAAAGTGATGGCGGTCGTTAGGGCTGCCAGTATCACCACCAGCCATAACACAAGGCGTAGTCGGGCAGGAGTGGCATCCGCAGTATTCATATCTTTCATATTGGCAATGGTTATGGTTTTGTTCAATAGCCAATAGGGGTATGCTCTTTGCTACAATAGGGCCATAAGTTAAGAACACCAATGCCGCAACCCGCTGTTTCTACTCCAGCTGAACTCTGGGACCATGACCGCCGCCTGATAGCGAGCTGGTTACTCCGGGAAGTGGGGGGTCATTTCGATAAGGCCGAAACCCGCGCGGACGGATCGTCGTTCATCCAGTTCCCAACCACGCTGGGCGCGGTGTCGGTGCACGATTACTGGTCATTTGCCCGCTACGATTTCCAGCTCGCAAATCGTAATCAAAGCTACCAGGAGGCGTTGCAACGCCAGGTCCCTATCCTGTCGTTTGGGTATGACCGGCCGGCTGTCGGGCCGTCGCAGCTGGTGGTGTTTCTAAACGGCGAACTCACCATTGCCCAAGGCGCCCAGACCTTCGCACCGTTCATGGCCGGCAAGCCGTCGGGGGCGCTCGTGGCCGTGGAAACGCAGGCGCAGACCGGGCATGCCGCCGAAGCCGCCCTCTACACTGATCCGTTTCTTGCGCTCATGCTGCAGGCTGTGCGCCTGCAAACCCAAAAACCGCCGGCTTCTTAGGCAGCCAACTCTTCGTCGGTGCGCTCCAAGCTAGCGATGAGCCGCCGCCGCATATTTACGGCAAAGGGGTTGCCCTCTTCGATGGTTCGAAACAGCTCATCGGATTGACTGTCATTGAAGGCCACTAAATCCAGCACCATCTGGAATGATGGGGTCATAATGGGAGTCTCGGTTAGGCCCATGTCGCTTAAACCCCGCGCCACAAAGAAGGTGAGGCTGTGTACCTGTGCCATGATCCGGTCGTGCTTATCGGCGCTCATCCGGTCAATGACGAGCCCCAACTCGCGCTCACAAAACCCGACCAGTTTTCGAGCCCGCTCGCCGCGCTCGCTGGTCACCACCAGATGATGGCCCGCCGTGCCGTGGGCTGCTGACTGCGGGCCAAACAGCGGATGGGTGAGTAGCAGGTTGGGGTGGCCCGGCAAAAACTGGGTGAGCAGTTCGGCCGGCCGCAGCTTCACGGAGCACACATCCACCACCAGCGTTTCGGGTCGCAGGTGTCCGGCTAAGCCGGCCAACACCTTGGGGTAGGCTGGAAGCGGTATGGCCAACACGATCACGTCGCTCGACCAGAGGCGATCACCCGCCGCTTCAAGCGCCCGTCTCCACCGCCGCTCGTCGATCAATTCCATCTCCACCGGCTTTGGCACGAGTGCAGACACAAATGTCCCAAAATGACCCGCTCCGATAATGCTTATGCTTTTAACCATTTTTTGCTTCCTTATTAACGAAAATATCCGAACAAAAAAGCCGCCCGGAGGCGGCTAGGGAGCTGAGCAACAAATAATTACGCGCAGCAATAACCGCTCTCCGTGCGGCCGGCATAATACATAAGGCTTTGAACAGCGATTTTCATAGTTCCATTGTACTATGAAAGCGAGGCAGCCGCCAGGAGCAGTGTTGTATACTTATGATAAACGAAAGCATTATGACTCAAGCCGCGATAAAGATTGAACACGTTTCAGTAATTTTGCCCGGACATCTGCGGGCTCTAAACGATATCAGCGTTGATCTGGGTCAGGGGCGGATTATCGGATTAATTGGTCCATCCGGCGCCGGCAAAACCACTCTTATCCGTTGCCTAGTGGGACGCCGCCGAATTAGTGCAGGAAGCATAACCATTTTCGGATTGAAGGCCGGTTCAGCCGCACTCCGAAAGCAGCTGAGCTACATGACTCAGGAGATCTCGGTCTATCCAGACCTTACGGTTGAAGAGAATCTGCGCTACTTTGCCGCGATGTACGGCTTGCCCCGGGCCCAAGTGAAATCGCGTGTAGCGGCCGTTTTGGGTACTGTAGATCTCGCCCCGCAGGCCCGCCAACTCGTCGCAAGCCTGTCTGGCGGCCAAAAGCAGCGCGCATCGCTGGCCGTGGCGCTTATCGGCGAACCGAAACTGCTTGTGCTTGATGAGCCGACCGTCGGCCTGGATCCGGTGCTACGCGACCAGCTGTGGGGGCTCTTCCGCAAACTTGCCTCGGGCGGCGCCACACTCGTAATTTCGAGCCACGTCATGGACGAGGCCGAACGCTGCGACGACCTGCTGCTTATCCGTGATGGCAAACTCCTGGCGCATGGTTCTCCGGCCGACCTCCGCGAGCAAACGCATACACAGTCGGTCGAGCAAAGCTTCCTCAAACTTGTACGCGCAGGAGGTGAGGCATGAGTCCGCGCAAAACGCTCGTTACGGCCGGCCGCGTCCTTAGCCAGCTACGCCACGACCACCGCACCATTGCGCTCATCCTGGTGGTGCCGTGCGTGCTCATCTGGCTTCTGAAGTATATTTTTGACGGTCAACCGCGGGTCTTTAACATGGCTGCACCGATGATGCTGGGCATCTTCCCGCTCATCATGATGTTTCTCATCACCTCAATCGCCACCCTGCGTGAGCGCAAAACCGGCACGCTCGACCGCCTCATGACCCAGCCCATCCACAAGCTCGACCTCATGCTTGGCTACGCCATTGCATTCTCGCTCGTTGGATTGGTGCAGGCGTCGCTGGTAAGTTTTGTGGCGCTCAAGTTCCTCGGTGTTAACATTGCCGGACACAGCCTCACGCTGATTTTGTTTGCCGTGCTAGCAGCCTTCCTCGGGACCGCACTCGGCTTATTCGTAAGTGCTTTTGCCACCAGCGAATTCCAAGCGGTGGAGCTGATTATGCCTATTATTATGCCCCAGGTACTACTCTCGGGCCTGTTTGTAGCACGCGACCAGATGTCGTCATTGCTCGAACACATCTCGGACTTTCTCCCGCTCACATATAGCGTAGACGCGATGACCCAGGTGACCACTCACAGCGGCTGGACCGACAATCTGACCCGCGACCTGATTGTGGTGGTGGGCTGCGCTTTGGCAGCGCTGATTCTTGGTTCTGCCACTATCCGGCGCCAGGAATAAGGGGGAATAGATGATCGAGTGTGAGTTTGAGAACGGCCACAAGGCGCGACTGCGGCACGTGGTAGTAGATGTGCTCGTGCTGCGGCCCGACCAGATCCTGCTCGTTAAGCGCTCGGGCAAATTGCTTGAGGGCGGCAAATGGGCCTTGCCGGGTGGCTTCATGGAGCAAGGCGAGGATGCCGTAGCCGCCGCCCAGCGCGAAGTGCTCGAAGAAACCGGCTGGACCACTACGGGCCACCAGCTCCTCATGGTCAATACCAAACCCAATCGGCCCGGCGAAGATCGCCAGAACGTGTCACTCGTATTCGTGTGTAATGCGGGCAAAAAGGCCGGCGAAAAAGACTGGGAATCAACTGACGTGCAGTGGTTTGATCTGGCCAAGCTTCCAAACCCGTTGGCTTTCGACCATGCCGACTTCATTTCCCATTACCAAGCGGGTATTAAAGAACCGACCCTCTTTTAACCGAATAGACATAAGATGTATTATGTTTTCAAACGAAGGAGTTGCCGTGGCCAAAATACTAATAATCGAAGACGACGCATTGCTCTCGCGCATGTACCAAATCGTTTTTAACGCCAGCAAGTTTCAAGTGGAGGTGGCTGCCAACGGCGAAGAAGGCCTCGAAAAATCCCGCGACGTTAAGCCCGACCTGATCCTGCTCGATATCATGATGCCTAAGCTTAACGGCTTGGAAGTCCTGAAGCGTCTCAAGGCCAACCCCGACACCAAAGACATCCCCGTGGTCGTACTGACCAACCTTGCCGGTAGTGGGGACGTCGAAGCCGCTCTCTCGCTCGGCGCTGTTCGCTACATTGTCAAAAGCGAAAACAAGCCCAAGCAAGTTGACGAAATTGTGCGCGGTATTCTCGCCGGTTACACTCGCGGCGAAGTTCCCAAAGCTTAAATCCCACAGGAACAAACGATGGAACAGACGGCCCAGTCCGTGCCCCAATCCGAAGCGCCCGCTACAGCTGAGCGGGCGCTTGCAAAGGCGATCGGCGTTCACACTAAGCAGATGAGTGTGGGGCCCTACTCCATAAACTATGCCACCGCCGGCACCGGTCCCGCGGTGGTTTTAATTCATGGCGCCAATATCGGCTGGGGCATGTGGTTTCCTACCATCCCGGAGCTCGCTAAGCACTTTACCGTCTACGCACTCGATCTGCCGGGCAGTGGACGCTCGACCCAAGCCGATTTCCGGCTATTAGAATTTGAGCGCGATTATGTCAATACGGTGCTGGGGTTTATCGACCAGCTTGGCCTCACCACTGTCAGCCTGGTCGGCCACTCGTTTGGCTCGGCCATCGCCATGCAGGTGGCGCTAGAGCGGCCGATGCTTGTGAACCACCTCGTACTTACCAGCCCACTCGGTTTTTCCAGCACCATTGTGGCCGGCCAAAAGGTTGTGGGCATTTACCCAATGGTGAAGCTGGTCTCCAAGACTGCACTCAAGCCCACCCACAAAAATATGGCCAAGTTCTTGCGTAGTGGCATGGTTGACCCCGCCTCGCTCTCCCCCGAATTTATTAATTACTACCACGCGGCCACTTCCGAAAGCCCCACATCACAGCCGTTACTCTTTATGAACAGTCTCACGCGCGGTTTTCACCTCAAGCCCGAAGTGGTGCTTGTGAATAAACTTGCCAAACTCACGTCCCCGACGCTGGTAGTGACCGGCAAACACGACAAAAACATCCCGCTGAGAGACGTTCACGCCCGGGCCAAGCGCATTCCGAACGCCACACTCAAAATCTTTGCCGACTCCGCCCATATCCCCTCGATCGATCAAAGCCGCGAATTCAACCATCTTTTAATGAGTTTCCTAAAGAAGAAGGCATAGCCCAATGACACTCCCCGGCAGCGTCCAGCTCGTCATCCTCATTATCGCCATTGTCTTAAACACGGCCATGGCGCTTTTTGTACTCAATAATAATTCGCGCAGTGCCAGCAACCGGATTTTTGGACTCCTCAGCGCCACGATTTCAGTGTGGCTGTTTGTGAATTACCTGGCCATCCAGCCAGGGCTGTCGGCGGACGCGGTGCTGTTTGTGGAGCGGCTCACCATCTTCTTCGCTGCGCCTTTGAGTGCATTATTTTTCCTGTTTGCCCATACTCTGCCGCGGCCAACACTGCAACTTTCGCACCGCAAGCTCACCCTTACCATCATTGGGACGCTCGTCATGATGGCCATCAATATCTCGCCGCTCGCGTTCGCCGGGCTCGTCTACAAGGGTGGCACCTACTCGCCCACGCCGGGGCCGGGGATCGGGTTCTTCTCGCTCCTATCCACCTTCTTTAGTGTGGCAGCCATCTATCTCTTGTGGCGCAACGTCCGGCGCGCTACCAGCGCCGACCGCCAAAAGCTACGGTTTGTTTTGGCGGGACTCAGCCTCATGCTGCTCTTATTAATCCTGACCATCCTAGTGCCCGTGGTCTTCTTTAAGTCCACGTTCTTTGTGGCGTTTATCCCGCTCTACACGCTCGTATTCCTGGGCTTCACCACCTACGCCATCGTCCGGCACCGGCTGTTTGATATGCGGGCAGTGGTAGCGCGCTCGGTCGCCTACGTGCTTATCCTAGCCATTACGGCCATCATCTACACCTCGGTTTCCATCATTATCCCAAGCCTGCTGCTCCCGGTTGATTTCGCACAGGCGTACCAGCCCGAGCTTTATACTGCTACGGCCATCCTGCTAGCCTTCACCTTCCAGCCGCTGCGCCGTTTCCTCGAGCTGGCCACCGACGGCGTCTTCTTCCGGGACCGCTACGATAGCCAAACTGTGCTGAGTAGCGTCACGAGCATCCTTGCATCTGAGCTTCACCTCGAGGTGATCCTCGCGCGCGCCCTCGGCGAAATCGCTCATAACCTTCATTTGGCCGGCGGCCAATTTGTAGTCTTGGACAAGGATGAAACCTACTACCAAATGCACTCCGGCCCGCTAGTGTGGGAGCGCCTCTCGGCCGACGATATCCACGCCCTAGACCATGGCCTGCTCGTGGCGGACGAACTCGAACCCGGCCCCCTCAAAAACCTGCTCGACCAGCATGGCGTCCGCGTCTCGCTGACACTACGCACCAAAGAAGAACTCGTTGGATATCTGTTTATCGGCGACAAATTAAGCGGCGAAATGTTCTCTAGCCAAGATCTCAAGCTGCTTGAAATTTTGCGCCAGGAAATGGCCGTAGCTATCGTAAATGCCAAAGCCTATGACGTAATTGAGCGCTTCAACGCCACACTCCAGGAGCGCGTCGCCCATGCCACCCGCCATCTCCAGGCCGCCAACAAAAAGCTTAAAATCCTCGACAAGGCCAAAGACGACTTCATCTCCATGGCCTCGCACCAGCTCGGCACCCCGCTGACGGCCGTGACCGGCTATCTATCCATGGCGCTCGATGAAGACAAAAAGAACATGACGCCGGCTCAGCGCGACTATGTCACGGTCGCGCTTGAATCATCCGAGCGGCTCGTAAACATGGCCGGCGACCTGCTCAACGTATCGCGGCTCAATGCTGGCCGGTTCAATATCCTGCTCCAGCCGGTTGATCTCACTCACTTGATCCAGGATGAAATTACCCAGCTTGAGCCGTCAGCTGAACGCAAGGACCTCAAGCTCACTTTCGTGTCGCCGGCCGAGCCAATCCCCGACGTCCCGCTCGACGAGAGCAAGACCCGCCAGGTGGTCATGAACTTCATCGACAATGCCATCTACTACACCCAAAAAGGCGGCATCGCCGTTACGCTTGGGCGGGCGGGCGATCAGGTGGAGCTTCGGGTGAAAGATACCGGCATGGGCGTGCCGCCGGCCGAGCGCCCCAAGTTGTTTAGTAAATTCTACCGTGCCGAAAACGCCAAAACAGTCCGCCCCGACGGTACGGGGTTGGGACTCTATTTGGCCAAGCAAGTAATTGAGGGCCAGGGCGGCGAAATTATCTTCGAGTCCGAGCTTGGCAAAGGTAGTACTTTTGGCTTCAGTTTGCCATTAAAGGCTTCGGCTAAGCTCAAGGCGGCGCCGAGCAAAAAAGACGGCGGTCAGGACCAAGCCTAGGTAACCTAGACCAGTAAGGCAGGTTTGAGCCATGTGGGCCGGAGACGTTACGATGAGGTACGTGCCGGATAGGACCGTGACAGCGATGAGCCCGTAAGTTGCGCGCAGGGTTGTGACCGAAGGGCGAACCCAGGCGGCAGCTGCGCATACCAGGCTCGTTAAGGCAGCGATGATATGAAGTGCAAGCATTACAATCTCCTCATTAAATTAAGGCAAAAGCCAGTCCACGGACAGCATCGCGCTAAATACCAATAGTACGATCAGGGAAAATTTAAACAGTCCTTTTGCCCATACAACGCTGTCTTTCGCTGAGAAGCCTTGAATACCCAGCCATAACCAGCGCAGGCCAAGTAGGCCCATCACCACACCAAAGGTATAGCCGGCGAAACCGCCCAAGGGCAGGGCCACCACCGCCAGCACGAAAGCGGCAATATAGACGAGCATTTGCACCTTGGCAGCCCGGACGCCCGACACAGCCGGCAGCACCGGAATTTTGGCTGCTTGATAATCGCTAAGCCGGTAAATAGCAATGGCATAAAAGTGCGGCATTTGCCAGACGGTCATGATAACGAATAAAAGCAAGGCGCCCAGATCAAACCGGTTGGTCACCGCACAATATCCCACCACCACCGGCACGGCCCCAGACACGCTGCCCACGAGCGTACCATGGACGGAAACACGCTTGGTATAGGTATAGATTGGCACATAAAACACCAGTCCGAGCAGCGCGAGCCCCACAGTCAGGAGGTTGGTGAAGGCGGCCAAAATCGCGAAACCGGTCGCGCCCAGCCCTGCCGCATAGATAGCCGCCGCCCGTCCTGTCACTGCTCCAGTGACGAGCGCCCGCTTTTTGGTACGGGCCATATGTTTATCGATGTCACGGTCGGCGTAATTATTGATTACGCACGCGCAACCAATCACCAGACCGAGGCCTACCAGTGTCGCCACCAGCTCCAGCCAGTTGATCTTGCCCTGGGCCGCCAGCAGAAACCCGCCAAGCGTCGTTAGGCAGTTACCGTAAATAATGCCCGGCTTGGCGAGGCGGTAATACGTGGAAACAGACACGCGTCTAAATCCCGTCCTGGCCGCGTAAGTAGTTGTTCATATCAGTTGGGGACATGCGGTAATTGAGGTTATTCATAATCCACAACGACCCAAACACCAAAATTACTACCACGATGACCATAAATACCGCCACGACCAACTTCCAGCGGGGGTGTGCCTCGTGGCCCAGGTGCAGGAAGAACAGCATTTGCACCATAAACTGCACGATGGCAAGGCCGGCAATGATCGAAAGCGCCAACTGCAACGAGAACAAGTGGTTTACCACCAGCGCGTAAGCCGCCAGGGTCAACACGATCGAGAGCACAAACCCGATAACGTACGAACGCAGATTACCTTCTTGCTTCATGGCTACATTGCCCCCCACAAGTACACGATGGTGAAGATGAAGATCCAGACGATATCAAGGAAGTGCCAGAAGAGGCTAAGAAGCGTAAGGCGCCGCACCGCCGGATTGACCAGGCCCTTCTGCGCCACTTGCCACATCAGCACTACCATCCATAGCAGGCCGGTTGTGATGTGCAAGCCGTGGGTGGCGACGAGCGTAAAGAACGACGACAAGAACCCGCTGCGCTGCCAGCTGTTACCTTCGGCCGCCAGGTGGGCAAACTCAGTGAGCTCCATGGAGAGGAAGGCCACGCCGAGTAAAAAGGTGAGGGCAAACCACACCAGCACGCTTTTGCGTTTACCCGCATGCGCCGCCAGCATCGCCAGGCCCGCCGTAAAGCTACTCGTGAGAAGAATAAGCGTCTCGGCCAGTACAAACGGCATGCTAAAGAGTTCACGGCCGTCAGGGCCGCCGTAGGTATTGCCACGCAGCACCGCGAAGGTTGCAAACAGGCTTGCAAACAGCACACAGTCGGTCATGATGTAGACCCAGAACCCGAAGACGGTCTTCTCGTCGGCGCGCTGATGCTCCAGGGCGAGTTCGGTTTCGCTCATGAGTCCATCCTTTCCAGCTCGGCTGCCGTGATCACATATTCCGAATTATCATCTGAGGTCTTGATAATGACACTCACAATCGCACCGGCCAGACCCACAATTGCTAACCACCACATGTGCCAGATAAATCCAAATCCGAAAGCAAACGCGAACGCCGCGATCACCATACCCATCATGGTGTTCTTTGGCATATGGATATCTTTGTACTCGGATTTGGCCGGCTTGGTGTGGCCCGATTCTTTCATGGCCCACCATGCGTCGCGCTCGGACGCGTCCGGGATGACTGCAAAGTTATAAAACGGCGCCGGTGACTTAGTCGACCACTCAAGGGTGCGGC
>DATAMV010000107.1:0-10478 GCA_036266515.1 Candidatus Saccharimonadia bacterium | reverse complement strand
CAACCTCAACTCGAGCGACATCAACACTTCCAACACCACGGTTTACGGCCAGCTGCTCGGACTCGACGCCAACGGTAACGTCGGTATCTCGAACGCGGCCGTGTCGCTCACGTCTCCAGCCCTTGCTTACTGGGATGGCGTCAATGACCCGACTGTTGGCTCGAACGCCTACCCGACGCCGACTGTCAGCGGTGATGCATCGTTCGTGTCTTCGGCCTTGGGCGAGCGTCTAACTCGCAACGTCAACACCTTGAGCGGCTCGATCAACTGGTCATTTGCCCAGGTGCCGTTCGAGGAGGTTCAGTTCCAGTTCCAGGCAGGTGGTGGTACCGGTGCTGACTCCACCTGGTTCTACAGCTACGCCGACGGTGTCCCGACGACTGAGTATGGATCGAGCTTTACGAACGGCTACCTCATCTACTTCAGTGAGTACTGGGACTGTATCGGTATCGCGTATGGTCCTTTCACGGATGGCAACCAATGTAAGAGCGGCGGCGGCGCTAACCCGCTAACTTCATACGCCTTTAGTAACGGTAACGGTGGTACGACTCACAACACCACGTCGCCGATCTCGGACGGCAACTTCCACGACGTCGACATTCAGTTCTTCTACAACCAGATTATTGTCCGCTGGGACGGCCAGATCTTGATCCAATACACCGATGTGTACGGGCGCAACGCTACATTCCAGGACTTTGGCTTTGGCTCTCGCACGGGTGGTTCGAACAACAACCACTACATCAAGGGCCTCCTCGTGACCAAGCTTGGTACCAACACCTCGCAGTACGGCGTGAACGACAAGAATGCGCCGCTTGCTAGCAACATGTATTGGTCGAACAGCTTTAACAGTGGCTTGAGTGTAATGAACCAAGGTGCCCTGGGAGTGGGCACGGCTGCGCCCACGGCCACATTGGAGGTAGATGGCACGAGCCAGTTCGATACGATAGTGACGAGTGCGGGCAAAGTGTGTCAAAGCAACGCGGCGAACTGTACCTCGACAACGGCTGGAACCACCGTGTTTGGTACCGGTACGAGTTTCGTGACAGCGGGTGTGGCAGTGGGCGACAAAATCACGTTTGCCGACGGCTACTCGACGACAGTTGCGAGCGTTGTCAGCAACACGCAGCTGACGGTGGCACTCTCGGCCCTTGAATGGTCGAACAACACCACGCCGGGTGTCGACTACACGATTTACCGGCCGATCTCAAGCACGAGCGGCACTATCCTGCAGGTGGGTTCCAACAGTACAACGAGTGGTGCCAACACGCTGCTCGGGTTGGGCTCATTCAACACCTACACCGAGTCGGCGACATGCACGACGAGCAGCAACCAGGGCGCGTTGTACTACAACACCAACACAGCCGCGATGCGGGGTTGTGTGAACGGTGCTTGGGAGGACGTGATAACGACGAGTGGTCTGGGTATCATTGCCTTCGGAATTATCCCCGACAGTGGTCCGACCGCTGGTGACACGGCTGGTATTACTGGTGTTGATACTACAAGTGGCCCTTGCAGGGTATACATGGGTAGCGTGGCGAACTCAGTACGTTGGACGGGCTGTACTATGTACACCGGTGGCCGCAAACAGATAATTGCAGCTCAGACCACGAACTTTACGACTGGTATAACGACAACGGGTAGCGCTTTCCAAAACCTGTGCGTGTTTACCAACGGCAGCGCGCCGAGCTTTGGTACTGCTAACACCACCGAGACCTCCGCTACCGTACCCACATGGAACGCAGGAGCTCCTGCTGTGTGCTTGGCGACCATTAAGGAAATTGCCGGTGGTAGTGGTATTGGGGCCATTTACGATACCCGCTTCTTCACCACTTCCACTAAGCACTTTGGTACTTTGTCTACGGCGTCTAGCCCCGGTTTTGCCGTCAAGCTCAACGGTACAGCTGGCCAGTCCGTACCGGTTGCCGCCACTACAGATCCGTTCTTTGGGGTGGTGGCTGCCTGGAGTGGTACCACTCAAACAACCGCTATAAACTCGGTGATAGTAACCGGTGGGCCGGTATATGTGAAGGCTACGGCGGCTACGGTGGGAGCTTACGTGAGGCCGACGGCCACTTCTGGGCACGTGAACACCTCGGCATTGGTGACGACTGCTCAGACAGACGTGCCGTACAACTACTTGGGTCTTGCTCAAACGACTTTCAACGCGCCAGGTACACAATGTAGTACTACGGCCAACGCTAACACCTGCCTTGGTTCGATACTTACTACCGTGGATATTAGGTAGGGGATGAAGGCATTTTTCCGGCAGCCGGTGGTATGGGCGGTAATTGGGGCAGTGCTGACCGGTTTGCTCATAGTGGGGTTGGTTTTGATGCTTCGGCCGCATTCGCCAGTATCTGATCAGCTGCGCAAGAAAGTGGGATTTCCGATTCTTTATCCCGACCCTTTAGATGGATATGACCTGCCGCCTGATACGGTTACCTATGACAGCGGTCCGGGTGTGCTGGTGCTGCATGCCAAGAAGGGCAAGCAGGATCTGACCCTGAGCGAACAGGCGACGCCCGATCCCTTTAACGACATCCCTGATTACTACCCCAAGTTTGTTGAGCAGCTCCAAGGCTATGTAACGTTTGATACGCCGATGGGCAAGGTGTCATTGGCGCGGCCTACGCAGCAGCATGGCGCGCAGGTGGCGATTTTTAATGGCAAGGGGACACTGATGTTTGTGAAGCCTAGTAAGGAGTTGAGCGAGAATGAGTGGCGGGCTTTTTTTGCGGAGCTAGTGATTGATAAATAATTGTGACAGAGGCGGGATAGGGTGAAGGTTCGTTTGGTGCGAATAGCTGCGATCGTGTGCCTCTGTGCTGGGTTGCTTCCGGCCGCACCGGCTCAGGCGGCGCTAGATTCATGTGATGCGGGGTATTCATCGCCGACTCTTGAGCCGGGCGGCACCGGGACGTTCACTTTTGTAATGACGAACAATAACCCGAACCCCATTGCGTGGGTGCAAATGACGCGTCCTAGCGATAGTAACTTGACGCTTAAAAGTGGCTCGACTTCGGGTTTTATAACGAGCGTTGCCACTGAAACGGTGACATTTTCGCAAGGGAATTTGAGGAGAGGCCGTAGCCAAGGGTTTAATGTGGTGGCGACGGCCAACCGGCCGGGGCATTTAGGGAGCTGGGTAGTACAGGCTTCGGATGACCCGAACGGTGCGGATCCTATTACATGTACGGGCGATATGTCGGTAACGGTGGGGCACCCCAGTGACATTACGATCTCGAATGTGGCGGTGGGTGATGTTGGGCAGACGCAGGCCACTATTACGTGGGACACGGATGTGGCTTCGGATTCGCAGGTGGCATATGGGCTGGACGGGGCTTATGGTAGCCAAAGCGCGTTGGATTCGGCGCTCGTGACGAGTCATAGCGTGACGGTATCTGGGCTGGTGGCGAATACGGCGTATCATTTCGCGGTGACGAGTGCGACTCCGGCGGATGGCGGCACGGCGACCTCCGGCGACAATACGTTTTTGACGGACGCTCCAGTGCCGCCCGCACCGCCGCCCGTAACGGGTGGTGGGGGCACGACCAGTGACGGAGGTGTTACCAAGGTGCTGCCCGGCCATACGCCACGTGGAACGGTTGCCATCAAGACTGCGCCCACTGAGACCACGCCGCCGACGGTGGCGCTCGTGACGAGCCTGGCCAAACCGTTTTCCCAGGAGCCGGCGATCAGCGGGTTGGCGCACGACGATGTAGCAGTGGCACGGGTGGATTACTCGCTCGATGGTGGCCGCAGCTGGGTGGTGGTGCCAAACCCGCCGGGGCTCGGTGGTAAGTCGGTGAGCTTCTCGTTTACGCCGCCGCGCCTAGACGACGGCAACTATAGCCTCGTGGTACGCGCGGCCGACACGAGCGGCAACGTGGCCCAAACCGAGCCGGTCGCGCTGGTGATTGATCGCCAGCCGCCGGCGGTGGGCGCGGCGCTGGTGTCATTTGGGCCACAGGTGGAGTCGGTGGATGCGGCTGGACAGCTCGAATCGGTGGCGGGTCTGGACCAAACCATTAGCTTAAACGCGGTGGGCGGGCCGGTGAGCATTATGGTGGAGGCGGCTAAAGCCGGCAGTGCCCAGCCGAGTCATAGCTTCGCGCTGCGGCAGGATCCGGCCAGTGGCCTGTGGACGGGTGTGTTGGCGTTTGATCAAGCAGGCACATACCAGTTGCGGGCGAATGCCGTGGACGGAGCCGGCAACCGGGTGGTGCGGGAGCTCGCGGCTGTGGCGGTTCGGGGCGCGGGCGTGGTGGCGGCCGACACCTCCAAGGCGAGCATTGGCGCGGCTAAGCTTACGGTTTATTACCGCCAGGCCGCCACTGGTGCGTGGCTCGTATGGGACGGGCCCGCGTACGGCGAAGTAAACCCCTTGCGAACCCGGGGTGACGGATCATTTTCGCTGGTGCTACCAGCCGGCACGTATTATCTCAAGGCTGAAGCCGAGGGATACAAAACCGAAGTAACGCGTGAATTTACACTGGATGCAACTACGCCGGTCACGCCGCGCCTTGCCCTCACCAAGCGCACGGTGTGGCGCATTGGCAATTGGTCGTGGATGCTGCCGGGACTGGCACTGGCCCCGGCGTCGGTCAATGTCGCGCCCCGGACGGCTACGGCCACGGCTTCGCTTGTGGGCAAGCCACTACCGGCGTTCGCGGTGGCCGGAACGGGCGGCACGCTTCTCACGCCGGTGAACCTCCGGGGTAAGCCCGCCGTTATTACGATCCTCTCGAGCTGGGCCCCTGTGTCGGCTGAGCAGCTACCGGCCTTGGCCGATCTGCGCGGCAAAGGTAGCGTGAATGTGGTGCCGCTATACGTGGGCGAGCGCGTGGGGCGGGTGACAGCGACGCTGGCGCGTGGCGGTTATAACCTCACCGCCTACACCGACGATACGGCCGCGCTCATTCCGGAGTTGCCCCAGCCAAACCTGCCGACGCACATTTTTGTAAGCAGCGCGGGTATCGTGACGGGCACCTACACCGGCGTGCTCACGCCCGCCGGGTTGCAGGCACGGATCAAGTAAGGCTTTTTAAGCCTCGGGGGTGGCGGGTTTGGCCGGCTCGGGACCGCCGCCCAGGACTTCTTTGACGATCATCACGACTTCGCGCGGATCATGTTCGCTTTTGATGATGTATTTGACTGCGCCCTTGGCAATGGCGTTTTCGGCGTCCTGCTGGCCGGCGAGGTTGGTAAGCATCACGACCGGCATATCTTTAAGGTTGGGATCGGCCTTAAATTGCTCGAGAGCAGCCAGGCCATTGAGCTTGGGCATCATCACGTCAAGGATAACGAGTGTGGGCTTAAACTCACGGGCTTTGTCGAGCGCGGCTTGACCGTCCTGGGCAATCTGGACCTGGAAGCCCTCAAGGTTAAACACCTTTTCGTATAGCCGGCTCATCATCGGATCATCTTCGGCGATGAGAATTTTCGTAATCATAGGTACATTCCCTTATTTATCACTATTGTAATGCCTTAATGCAGCTGCTTGGTGATTTGTCGCGCCAATAGATACACGGGCAGCATTAGGAGAAGCAGCGCTGCGGTGGCGCCAGCAAAGGTAATGCCAATAGCGCTCTCGGCACTTTTTAGCACGACGTCTTCTGGCTGGCCAACCGACAGCATGCCCACGACCGAGTTGTTTGAGGTTTTGAGCGGCAGATAGACGGCGAGATACGGCGTGCCCGAGACATCGGCTACACCGCTCCAGGTCTGGCCGCGGGTAATGACCGTGCCCCTGATGGCGCCGCTTGTTTCTTTGAGCCCTACTGAGCGGGAGGTTCCGTCGGGGCCGGTGAGAGTGGTGGCGGCGCGGATGAGGCCGCTGTACACCGTGCTGTCGAGGCCGGTGTTGTGCTTGAGGCCATCCACGAACGCGTTATCAAGCGTGAGGCTGGCAAGGGCTGTACCGATGACTTGTCCTTGCTGCTTCACGGGTGTGGCAGTGGTGAGCAGCAGAGTGGGGGATGGAGCGCTGCTGCCGGCGGTGAAGCTCGAGGTGGTCTGGCCGGCTAGGGCGCGCTGCACGAGTGGGTCGTTTGAAAGCGAATCGCCGGCCCGGGCCGGGTCGGAGCCGCGTGCCAATACCACGCCGGCGTCGTCGGTGAGGATGACGTCGGCCAGTCGCTGGGCCGCGAGGGTGTCTGCGGCCACGCCGGCCAGATCCGCGCGGTCGCGGTCGGACACGGCGGCTGCCACGCTGGAATTGGCCGCTAGGATTTGGGCATCGGCGCGGGTGTCCGAGGTTTGGCTATCCACCGCGTAGCGCAGGACTTTGGTAGAGGTTTCGAGGCTTGTAAGCGCGTCGTGTTGGAGACTGGCGAGGAGGAGTGCCGATACGCTCGTGGTTGCGATGAGGACAATGCTGAATGTGACACTCGTGATCACCAGGAATAATTGAGTGAGCAGGCGCTTGGTGAGGTAGTGCCAAATCCAGCGGCCAAGCACCACTGTGCCCACGATAAGCGTAGCGTGCTGAAGCCACCAGAACCACCCGAGCGGGTTTGCCAGGGGTTGGAGCAGGGGATTATTACTGGTGCGATACAGCGACGAAAGCCCCAGAATTTCGGAGAGGGCCAGGATGGAAAAAGCGTAGGCGAGGGGTTTGAGGTGGCGCTCGAGTCCGCGCGTGGCAGTACGCCAATGCAGCAGGGCGACACTCAGCGCCGCGGCCGGAACTAGCCAGCTTACAGGAATAAGTAGCGGCGCCGGAATAGTCCCAGCGGCGGCCGTGGTGGTGGGGCCGGCAGCGGTGGGTGCGACCGGCCTGTAACCGTCATTGGCCGTATTGGGGCGCGGTTGCAGGGGTGAGGCTAGCGTTCCGTAGGCGAGGCTGCCATAGCCAATGAGCTTGAGGAGGGTAGCTAGAAACTCAAAAACGGGCGAACTCGTGGCGCCGCCGCTGACCATAAATGCGAGCGCTAGCACAATGAAGCCGATGCCTTTGGCAAGCTCGCTTACATGCCGCCGCTGGGCGCCTGCGTCCAGATACAGCCAGCCGCCGGCGATGCACGCCAGAGCGGCAAACAAGTTAACGCCAAAGTGTAGGCTTTGGCCGATAAATTGGCTCGAAACCGAGTTCAACATACGCCCCTAGCATACAATAAGCACTAGCGTTATGCGACGGATTGGCGAACGTTTATTGCGTCACAAGATAGTCGAAGCTGAGCGTCCCGGCGGCCGGCGGCGAATCGGTGTGGACGGTGAAGCCGGCGGCGCTGCGGGTGACATAGGCCGGGGTGCTCGCGGCCGCGCCCGAAAGCGGGGTGAGCTGCACGTGTACGGTGGTGCCGTAGGCAGCGCGGAAGGTGATGGTGCCCAGTACGCCCGCGGGTGGGCTCGAACCGATGTTGAAGTTGACGGTGCCGGCGGTGTCATTGCCGCTGATGCTGACCGTGCCACCACCGCCAACGGCCGTACCGGCGGTTAGTGTGGGCGGCGGGCCCTGGGTGGTGATGTGGCTGATGAGCAGCGGCCCGGTGATGGTGAGGTCGCGCACCGATAGTGATGTGGCATTAATGGAGGTGATGCTGGCGGTGCCGGACACGCTCAGGTTGCCACTAACGGTGGCCAAGCCGGTGACGGTGAGGCCCTTCTGAAACAGCGCCGTGCCGGACACATTCAGGTTCGAGCCGACGTTGAGACCGGTGACGGCGGTGCTGCCGGAGATGTTGAGCTCGGACAGCGTGACCGGACCGTTGGCGCTGAAATGCCCGCCGACGCTGAGGTCGCCGCTAATGTCGGTCTTGCCGCGGATAATTGTGTCGGCGCCGATGTTGAGCGTTTGGCCGTTGCCGCCGAGGCTGGTGCCGACCTGGCCGAGCCGGTTGATTTCATCGGGAGTGAGGGTGGTGACATTATTGCTAGAAGTAGCGGGTGGCTTTTTTTGGCTTTGCGAATAGTAATAACCTGCTATTAGCCCGATCGACACCAAAAACGCAAACAGCCCCGTGATCGCCCCGATGGTAGTGGCACGGGTCTTGATCTGGGTCCAGCCGTTGCCGCCTTTAAAGCTGAGAAGCTCTTTAAATAGTGACGGCTTGGGGGGCTTTGGTGGGGGTGGGGTCGGATTGGGCGCCGGAGGTGTCGCCGGGGGCATGGTTCCTCTAGAACGTTACGCTGCTCATTATAACGCTTATGGTAGCCGCGTGCTATTACTAGGTACTCATATATATGCGTAAGCGGATTGCGAAAACAGCCCTGATGGGTGAAGATGTAACAATGAGACGATGGCATCGCCAGGTTGTGATTGGGCTCGCGGTGTGCCTTGGGCTATCCCGGGTGGCGTTCGCGGCGCTGGGGGACCCGAGTTCAAACTCCACGAACTATCAGGTGATTGAGGGTGAAATTGGTGGGAACGGGCAGTTTAATTCAAACTCCTTGAACTACAACATCAACCCAAATGTCGATGACGGCGGCGCGAGCCTCGGCGAAAGTACGGTAGGCAACGGCGGCTCAACAAACTACCAAACCAATAGTGGCTTTAACACTACGGCTCAGCCTGGTCTTACGATGATTGTCAATACGGGTGCGGTGAACTTTGGAACGGTGACACTTGCTACGAAAATGACACAAACCGCTACGTTTAGCGTCAAGAATTACACGTCTTATGGCTATGTAGTGCAAATTATTGGGTCATCGCCGACTCAAGGATCGCACCAGTTGACCGCTCTTACGACCGACACGGCTTACAATGCCACTGTAGAGCAGTTTGGCCTGAACTCGGTCTTGAATACGGTAACCGGTGTGGGTGCGAATCCGGTCCAAAATCCCTCAGGCCCTCCGACCTTTGGTTACGGCGTGGCGGGGGACGGCTCAACGAATCATTACGTGCAATCTGATAAGTGGCGTTTTAATTCAGGAGAAATCGTGGCATCGGCGCCGAAGTCTTCCGGCGAAACAGACTACACTCTAACGTTCATGCTCAATGCGATTACTACAACCCCGGGGGGTAGCTACCAGGGCAACTTGTCGTTGGTGGCTACCGGGACATATTAACAGGTTTATTATTTGACTCTGTAATAAAGCTTATGCTAAGTTAACGCTAATGATTATGCGCACAAAAATGTCTAAAGACAGGGGAAACTAAAAGCTATGAGTAGAGGGGAAATCCTTAGGTCCCACTACATAGGATTGTTAAAGCGAGCCATTAACTGGGTCGGTATCTTTACACTGGCTACAGTATTTGTGGCGACTCCGGCGGGCGCCACAGCTGGTATTTTGGGTACCCGTAGCGCAACCCTCAGTGACTCGGCGGGTAACGCCTCCGGTGTGACTGCGACGTTTTTGGTGACACCCGGCACAAGTGCAACTATTTTGGGTGTTAAGTTCTCGCTTTGTACCTCACCCCTCCTCTCGGTGACATGCGCGTCACCGGGTGGTGCCACGCTAGCGTCTGCAACAGCTGGCTCGCAGCTGAAAAACGGTGGCGCAATTACAAACGCGTACGGCAGCCCTAGCTACACTAGTACGACTGATGTTTGTTTTAGCAACGGTACTGGTAACGCATTCAACGGTACTTCAGATACCTTTACGTTCCCGGTGCAGGCAATCCACCTGCCAACGGCTGTAAACACGCAGTTCTACTTCCGCATGCAGACGTTTACAAACACGAACTGCTCAACCGGTCCAACTGACTTCGGTGGCTTCGCTGAGTCCACTACCCAGACCCTTGCGGTGTCGGCTAACGTCCAGGAAAGCCTTGTCTTCTGCACCGGCACCAACACTCCGGCTGACTGCACGGGTATGACCGGTTCGACGGTGAAGATTGGTAACAACCCAGGTACAGACAACGTCTTGCTCCTTGGTACGGCTACTGGTGGTATTTCCACGATGTACATCACTACGAATGCTGCTAGTGGGTATTCGATCACTTACCAAGCGGCCGAGTTCTCGAAAGATGGTGGTACTACGAACATTGCCAAGGCTAACAACCAGACAATTGCCGCCTGTGCTTCGGGTTCGACGAATGGTGACTGCTTTGGTATCAACATCAAAGCCAACACTACGCCGGCGGTAGGCACTAACGTAACAGGCGCTTCGGGCTTCGTGGCTCCGACGGTTCAGACTGGATATGGCACGGCAGATAGCTTCAAGTTCGTGGCGAACGCAGCTCAGCAAGTCGCTAGCACAACGCAACCTACGGTTCAGACTCAGTACACTGTGACTTATGCAGCTGTTGCGGGTACGACAACTAAGCCTGGCGCATATACCAACACGTTTACCTGGATTGCGACTGGTACATTCTAGACATACGCTTTCTCCATAATAAACGCGCCTACAGGGCGCGTTTATTTTATATTTGCACTAAGGCTTAAGCGTCTTCTCAGCTTATAGTAGAAGTAACAATTTGGGAGGCTGTGAACCAGGCTCTGCCCGGATCGTGGACGCTCAATGGTGGGGTTTCGGCGGCTGATACGGTTACCGTAAAGGTCTGTGCGTTCGACAGCTCCGCAGCCATTTCCGCT
>DATAMV010000106.1:0-11122 GCA_036266515.1 Candidatus Saccharimonadia bacterium | reverse complement strand
CATCAACAAATTCAGTCCGCATGTCCTCAATGCGTTGTGCCGTAGGGTGGCCGGTCGTTAGCTCCTGGTGCATCGCCCGTAGCCGCGCGTTCACGTCATTGAGTATTTGCCTCTCCTGATTGGGCCGTGCTGCCCGCTCTGGCCGCCCGGCATGGCCTGGCCGTTCGGGCACAGCCGGCCGCGCCGGCACATCTTCACCGATCCCGGCATTCACGCGCCGCAGTGGTTCAGCGGGCGGGGCCGATGGGGCTAGAGGCGCGGGGCCATGGTGTACCTGCTCCTGCCACGGCTCCTGGTCAACCGGCGGGCGGGCATCTTCCGGCCGCTGCGACAGCACCCCACCCACCGGCCGCGCCGTTTCGAGCCCGCCCATTGGATCATCCACCCGCCGCCTCAAATCAATCCTGTCGCGATCATTCGCGGGCTTTTGTACGTCCAAGAAGCTGTCGCCAACTGCGGTGCGTAGCGCCGCCGTATGATGGAGCTCTCCACCCTCATATTCGAGCGCGGCCTCACCTTTTTTGGTCTTGACCACATTAATTGAGGTGGGCTCCCATTGCTCAGCAAACGTCTGGCTCGTGAGGCGGCGCGGCCACCAGCCCTTGGCAGGCTTGCGGTCCCACACCACCATTACAACCGTGTCGTCGTAAGGGATCTCTTCGACTTCATGACCCTTTACGTGAGTCCCGGGCGGCGCTTGGTCGGGGTTTACCCGGTAGGCCAGCATCATGCGCTTCGGACCCTTATTGCTATGAATATGCGTGAATCCAAGCAGATTCTTAAGACCCCGCTGCGGCAGCTCAATCGCCTTGGGTATTGCCGCGGCACCTATTAACCAGGGTTCGGCGAGCCCTGCTACAAGCAGCGCGCCCGGCACAGCTTGAGTGCCGGCCTCAACTCCAAGATCACCCAGCCCCGTCCGCCACCACTGGCCTTTCCGACGTTCTTTGCGGTCACGGTTGCGATTGACGACGGCGGGCGCCTCTTTCGAAATGACCCCTCGCTCGGCTAGCTCTGTGATAATACCGAGCACATCGGGACGCGACAGGTCATGAATACCAGGGCTCGCATCCGTGTTTTTGTCATCGGAGCGATCCGAATGAGTGTCGTCGCGGATAAACCCGATGATGTCACCAACCTCTTTAGCCACAGCTTCCGGATTCTTGACCTCCTCAGTATGCCGGCGTGGCCGGCGGCGTTCTGCCCGGGCTGCTGCTTGGTCCCGGTCCACGGCCAGGCGGTGTGCCTCCAGCATCTCCTCTTGCGTCATTGGCCCCGGCGAAGCATCCTGGCGTCGGCGTTCGGTCTCAGCATCCTCACGCGCGCGGTCCTCGCGTACCTGCTCGCTCTCGGCCTCATATTCCTCTTGGGCCTCCCGGTTCCGCTCTTGAGCCTGTTCCCGAGCCACCTGCCTTTCCACACGGTCGGCATTGAGCACCGGATAGAGCGATTCACCCGCACCCATACCATGCTCACGCCGCACATGGCTCGCACCCGGTTCACTCATACGATAAATTGGCGGTCGCGGCGGCAACTCCTCCATCACCGGCTGGTCCGGCATCGGGTTATCGCGCTCGGTCTGACGGCGTTGTGCCTCTGCTTGTTCGTCCGGCGACGCATCCGGCCAACCCGGTTCTGGATCACGCGGCCGCGGCGGCATGGGCAGCGGCTCTTCAAATGCCACCCTCGCGCGATGTGTGTGCCGGTCTCCCAGAACCCAACCCTGATCTCGGTCTACATCCACCGACATTCGGTCCCACCCTGATACAAAATCACCTTGGAGGTCACGCGTATCCACATCCACGCCCATACGATGACGCAATTGGGCGTCGTGCTGGTGAACCGCCTCGGCGATATCCCGCCGGGCAGCTTGAGAGTCCCCTGTAAACCGCCTCCGGCCGCCGGTCAGCTCCGGCTCTGGGGGCTCGGGCACCTCTGCCAAATCACGCCGCCGCCATGTTCGTCGGCCCTCAGCCGGCCGAAACGCATAAATACGGTCGCCATCAGGCTCATCTTCGTCAGTACTCGTGATTGGGTCGGGATGCGCTTCGCCGTCAAAACCAACATTCGGCCGCATCTCTTCCCAATGCGGGTCCGGTGCATCGGCCGGAGGATGCAGTCTGGCTAGCGCATCCCGCGCCTCTCGAACCCGGACTTCCCGCGGATCCTCGCGATTGCGCTCCTCATAAGGAGGCTGGGGCGCCGGCGTCTCAATCGATGCCTCAAATGGAGGCGTCTCATGCCGACGGCGGAAAAGATCCCGAATGCGTTCACGCCGCGTCCGATGCTCAGGTGGCTCCGGTTGGCCGTTAGGACTGGGGCTAAACGCCCTCCACCGCTCATCTTCGCTCCTCGGTCCCCCTTCACCTCCAAATGGCCTGGTCACATACCCACCTTAATCAGTTAGATTAACTATATCACCCAAAAAGAATTCTTCGAACTTCCTCATTCGCCTGACCAAGCTCCCGAAGTGCATCATCAAGCGGGACCATCCAGTTTCTCTCGGCCGGGTTCCTCCATTGAGCTCGTCGCAATTGGTCTAACTCGGAGCTATAGATAGCGTCTATGCGTTCACGCAGAATACCTCCCCCTCCTGCAAGGTTGCGGTACTCTTGCCGCAATACGCCCAAGTCCACATGTTGATCATGCGCATCTAATATACTATCCAGCCTATAGGTTAAGTCATGAATCGCTCGTATATATTGATCCCGCTCCCTGATTGGTATGGCGGCTTGCTCTGCTGCCCGCTCCCGCTCCTCCTTGAGCGTAGTACGCCGGATCTCCAAAGCTTCGTCCATTTTCTCAAGATCAGCCGCCGTTGTTTTATCCGCGCTATGTGCCTTGGAACCGGGTTTTGGCGAAACCGCTGTCCGGTGAGCCTCCAGCAGCCCTCCCAAACGATCAAGCTCCGCAGGTGACGCCGCCGCATCGAGTAACCGCTGAAAGTACGCCGAACCCACCCCTGCCACGTCTGGCGGACGAGCGGGTGCCTTGCCGCCTCCCTTGCCGCCCTGCTGGGTCTCCTGAGTAACCCGCCCTACAATTTGAACAACTATTGGATCATCGAGCGTCACCTCAGCAGGCCGCGCCGCAGGATGTATCACCTCCCCCGGCCTGGGCGGCAATGGTGCAGCGCCCTCGTCCCAAAAGTCGGCGTCCTCGATCTCACCGCTATGCGGATTGGGGCCGTCCTCCCATACTCCTTCGATCGGGTGAGGTGTAGCGGCCAACTGCCGCATGGCCGGACGCGTCCGTCGGCGGCGTGGCCACCGCGGCTGGGGAGCTTCCAGCCGCAGCGCCTCCAGCTGGTCAATCATCGCCCGCTCCTCTTCCGTACCCCCAATCAGGCGGGTCCGGGGCGGGGCGTCCTTGTTGTTCTTGTCGGGCCCATGCTCCAGCCTGGCCAAACCCGGAGCCAGGTCATTGGCCCTCAGATACACCTCCATCCCCAAAGCCGTCAGATCATCTGAATCTTCAATGTATAAAAGCAATATGTCGAGTTCGGGTTGCGTTAACTTTTGGGCGTAATCCGGACGAGCCCCAAAATCAAGCGGCTCTATGCCTTCACGTGGCCGGAAATCCCGTGCCGAACCCTCTCGCGCACGGCTCCATAGACGCTCAAATCTGGTTGGCTCCTGCCCCACGGGCCGCACCGCCGCTACCATACGCCGGTCATTGTCCGTGCCGCCCATCATCCGGTACCCTTCGCCATTCGGCAATGCCACCACTACCGGCGGCAAGGCCTGAAAACGCCCGTCAACCTCGGCGTTGTAGGTTGGCTCAGGCATAGGATTGGCCTCAGCGGAGAGCGTAAATACACCCTTACTACGTACGTTATGGACCACATCTGGCTCATACGGCTTGATGAGCGGATTCTGGGGATTGGCCGGCAACCTTGGGGGTGGGGCTTCAGACGCCCGGGCCCACAGCTCTTCCATCACATCGTGAGCCTGGTCCGTATCATCAATGACATGCAAAATTGGCCCTAGCTGGTCCCACGTGAGGCGCTTTCCGGAAGGCGGATCGCCGTCCAGCCACCGGCGGTTATGATCAAGCGCCTGCCCAAATTTGGCATCCCGGCCGGGCTCTGCCGCCCATTCCTGAGCGCGCGCCACAATCCGCGAAAACTCCGTGGGCTCGGTCGCGCGCGGATCTGCTCGCACCGAGTACTCATAAGGGCCGCCAGGCGCTAGCTCCCGCGCCGGACGCGCCTCCGCCGCCGCCTTGGCAGCCCGCCGCTCATGCGCCTCACGCAGTGCCGCCTTCGCCTCATCGGGCAATCTGCGGTCATCAACCGGCTTGGGTGGCCGGGATAACCCCGCCCTCAAAACAGGAGGTGTTTCGGGCACCAAATTCAGCATCGGCAAAGGCGCCCCGTGCGGTGCATGTGGCGCACCGTGGCCGCCGTGGTGCCCACCGTGATGCGCCGGGCCCCCGGCATTAAGCCGCCTCTCGGCCATCTGTATATCCTGATAAATTGCGGCGCGCCGTTCATGAAAAGCCCGCTGAGCTTCTTGGGCATCTTGGGCCCAAGCTTCTCCTGCGGCCTGCGCCGCTCGGAACCCTGGCGTATTGAAGACCTCTCGATCGGCTAAATCACCCAGTGCCGCTACCCTCCGGCGCGCCGCATCGGCCTCGGCCGCCGTCGCAAACTCCTGATCTCCAAGAGCATTCAGCTCATCCCGAAGATCAAAAAACCTGTCGCGCAATCGATCGCGTTCATGCTCCTCCCGCTCTTCAGGCGTCATAGCTTCCCGCGTCGCCCTGGGATGGGCCGGCGGAGCGCTAACCGGAAAGCTCCAATCGAGATCATAATCCCACGTTGGTCCGGCCGGAGACACCGGCGCCGAGGGCGGAGGCGGTGGCCACGCGGCTGTGCTAGGCGGCGGAGGTGGAGGCGGCTGCGGCGCTCTTTGACCCACTTGCGGCCTCCGAGCAACAATCGCTCGGTTGGCCGCCATACGTGTCTCCTCATACGCCTCCCATAAGTCCGCAAGCACTGGATCCGCATTTCCATCCGCAATCGCCGTCTGCGTGTCAAAAGGAACGATTGCAATTGCTTCAGGCCACAGGTACGCAACTTCGGCGGCAATCCTGTCTAACTCGTCCACATCCCCTGCCGCAAGCGCCCGCCGTCTGAGATTTTCAGCTCTTTCAGTGAGCCGCTCGAGTCCCGCCTGTATCTCCGGCGTTAGGCGGTGTTCAGCCCCGCCACCTGCTTCCGGACCAGATGGCTGCGGTGCAGCAAATGGGTTAAACCGCCGGCCTTCCGCAATAATATGCCCCATTGCCTGAGCATACGTATCACTTAAATCAGTCTGCATTTGCCGGGTAACTGCATTCAAAGGCACATTGAAAATTTCCCGGTCGGCTTGCTCGCTTATCTCAAACAACCGGGCGCGCGCCCTAGCAACCTCATCGGCCGATGCGAAGCTTTGACCGGCCAGTGCCTCCATTTCGGCAATAAATCCAAGATAGAGCCGCCGCTGCGCCTCGGTCAGTCCACCCAGCCTGTCATTTCCGCTTTCAGGACCAGGAGCCGCCTGCTGCAACCGCCGGGTATGGAGCCTATGAGCCTCTTCGAGATCTAGTATTGCGTCTCGGCAGGCCAAGAACCGGTCCCGCAAGGCCGCATCCGCCACCCCTGCCTCTACGGCCAGACGGTCACTTTCGGCGAAGATATCCGCTCTTTCGCGATGGAGCCTTTCGAAATCGGCGGTCAATGCCCCGAGTTCAGCCTCCGTCCCAGCATCCCGGTAGTCGGCAATAAGTTCACGGACCTCCTGCAGCAACAACGCCGACCGACGCTCTTGCTCAGGCGTCAATTCGGCCGGCCCAGCTCCCCGCTCAATTGCCGACAGCCGGATCGCAGCGTCCATTAGGGTCTGATAAGGAAAAAGGTCCTGATATTGCTGCAATGAGGGATCATCACGAGCCGCTTCATACAAAGCAGTTCGTAAATCATCAATCTCATCATATAATGCCCTGTCGGCTGCAACATCCGAAACAGCTCCGTGGGCCATCCGCTCGAGCTGCCGGCTCAAATCCTGCAGCCGGGCCGGATCAAACCGCTCGGCGTTTCCGCCCCCCTCCGGTCCATTCGAGCCGGGAGGTGGGTTATCGACCGGACCGGGCCCTATCAACTCACGGCGCGCCAGCACCTCGCGGGCTCGCGTCACCGCCTCCCGATCAGCCCGCGTAATTCTGGGGCGCGTCCGGCCACCCCCTCTTCCCCCACGCATGATGCTGGCTGCCACCTGGCCGTCACTCAAGGCAACATAGTCTTCCTCATCTTGACCTTGGGGGTTCGTTCTATCAAACTGGACCAGCCGCGGATTCGCCCGCGCCATAGCTTCGATCATGTCGACCATTCGACGAAAGTCCGCATCTAGCTGCGCACGCTCTTGCTCGGCACCTCCCTCACCATGTTCACCCCCGCCCGGACGCGTCACCCGTTACCCTCGAAATCAGTTATGCTAATAATAGCATCGAGAGGCGCCCCCACAAACAAAAAACGGGCCCTAGAGCCCGCGCAGTAACCGGTCGATTTCGGCGGCATATTCGCCGCCGGTGTCTTTCTTCAAATGCAGCCGCGGCGTGAACTTCATGGTAAATTTACCGCGCAGAGCCGCCTGCATGCGCCCCGCTCCACCTTCGAGCCGCTCCCAGGTGCGATCCTGGATAGCCGCGTCACCAAGCAGCCCAATCCACACTGTGGCTGCGCGTAGGTCCGGCGACACATCCACGCGGGTCACAGTCACATAGGCGGCCTCCTGCTCCAGAATCTCAGGAATGACCCCAGCTACAGTCTGCTGGACAATGCTTTCTACCTTGGCAACGCGCTGCGACATGACCTAAAGCGTACGAGCTTTCGTTTCAACAGTGTAAAACTCAAGCGAATCGCCAAGTTCGATCGCCACATTGGTCGCCACATCCATACCACAGGTCTCACCCTCAAATACTTCTTTGGCCGCCTGCTTGTCTTTCTGCAAGCTAGTAAGGGTGCCGTCGCCCATGGTCTCGCCTCCACGCTTAACGCGCAGCTTAAGCTTCGGCTCGATACGACCCATCGTCACCGTGCCACCACAAACCACGTTGGACTTGGTGGTTTTGAACACACCTTTTATCTCGAGTTCGCCCACCACCGTTTCGGTAACTTCTGGCGACAACATTTGTCCAAGCGCATCCCGCAAATCATCGGTCAGTTCATAAATGACTTTGTAAAGCCTTACCTGGACACGCTCACGGTTGGCCAAAGCTTTCAGACCGGAGTTCAACGAAACATTAAAGCCGATGAGCAGGGCGCCGGCCGTCTTGGCAAAAGCTACGTCACTCTCAGAAATGTCACCCACCGCCGAGCTTACAACCCGCACCGCCACCTCATCGTTGCGCAGTTGGTCGAGCGAGGACTGCAGCGATTCAAGCGAACCCTGAGTGTCGGCCTTGAGCACCACATTAAGTTCCTGGACGTTACCGGCCGTAATCGCCGCCGTTAGCGCCGAGGCGTCAATCTTCTTGATGCCTAGGCTACGGGTTTGTTCCCGGCGCAGAGCCGCGGACACACCTTCACGGGCTGCCTTCTCGTTCTCGACCGAGCGGAACAGGTCACCAAATGCCGGCACTGCCTTAAACCCGGCCACAACGGCGGGCATACCCGGGTGGGCAGCCGGGATGCGCTTGCCGCGGAAGTCGCCCAAGCTGCGCACCTTGGCATAGGTGCCCCCGGCCACGAGGTAGTCACCCACCGCCAGCTGGCCATTGCGCACAAGCACCGTGGCCAGCGGACCCTTGCCCGCGTCTAGGTGGCTCTCAATAATTACGCCGTCGGACGGGCCGTCTGGACGGGCCCGCGGGTCCTCGATGTCAGCCACCAACAGCACCACGTCGAGCAGCTTTTCAATGCCGGCGCCGGTGCGGGCAGACACATCTACCATTACCACATTACCGCCCCACTCCTCGGCTGTGAGGCCTAGTTCAGATAATTCCTGGCGCACCCGGATCGGGTCTGCGCCTTCTTTGTCGATCTTGTTCACCGCCACCACCAGCTGCACGCCGGCCTCCTGAGCGTGGCGAATGGCCTCTTTGGTCTGTGGACGCACGCCGTCGTCGGCCGCCACCACAATGATGGCCACATCGGTCATTCGCGCGCCGTGCTGGCGCAAGGCACTAAATGCCTCGTGACCGGGCGTGTCGATAAACGTAATCCAACGCTCACCACGCTTCACTTGGTAGGCACCAATGTGCTGCGTGATGCCGCCGGCCTCTTTGTCGGCCACGTGGCTCGAGCGGATAGCGTCGAGCAGCGAGGTCTTACCGTGGTCCACGTGGCCCATCACGGCCACGATCGGCGGCCGCGACTCGCCCTCGCCCGCCGCCATCTTGGTGCGTCCCGGGACGACCTCTTCCACTACCGGCTCGGGCTCGACTTCAAAGCCAAGCTCCGAGCCGATGATGGCGGCTGTGTCAAAATCGATCTGTTCGTTGATGGTGGCCATAACGCCGTTTTTCATCAACTCACCGATCACCCGCGTTACCGGCAGACCCAAAGCCTGGGCAAACTCCCCCACCCCGACTACTTCGGGGATAACAACGGGAGCTTGTGGCTTGGGAGTCTTTTCTGGCATACGGTTTCCTTATTTCTTCAACGTCTTAATCGTCTTGGGTAAAATCTCGGCGCAACGGTCACTATCACTATAGTATCCTCGGCCCAGTGCGGTTTGGTGCTCGTCCCGCACCAGATGTCCGTCCTGGATGGTCCAGCGGGTCATCTCGGACTTGGGATGTTTGCTGCGGCAGACCCGGCAACTGCGCTCGGGCTGGTGCGGCATTACTTCTCGCTGGCCTCTGCAGCCTTGCGGCTCTTGAGCGACAGGCTGAGTTTGTGCGATTCCGGCTCGATAGCGATAATGCGGAACTTCTTGGTCTCGCCGAGCTTCACCAGGCTGGCTGGATCGTCCACGTGCGAGTCCGAAAGTTCACTAATGTGGACGAGCGCCTCAATGGCCGGTGTCACCTGCACGAACGCACCAAAGGGCGTAATGCGGGTAATCTTGCCTTCAGCCTCGTCGCCTACCTTGTACTTGGCGGCGTCCTTGATCCACGGGTCTGGCATCAGCTGCTTCATCGAGAGGCTAAGCTTATCGCGGTCAATCGAGATAATCTTGGCCTGGACCTTGTCGCCCACCTTCACGTACGAGCTGGGATTGTCAACGCGGTCCCAAGCGATCTCGGAAATGTGGACCAGGCCTTCAACGCCGTTGACATTCACGAAGATACCAAAGTCCACCACACCGGTGGCCACGCCTTCAACGACATCTCCGACCTTCATCTTGCTAACCTTGCTCTCGGTGTCTTCACGCTTGGCAGCCTTCTCCGAGAGGATCAGCTTGTTGTCGCGGCGGTTCAGGTCGAGCACGCGCACCTCGAGCGACTTGCCGACGAGCGAGTTGAGACGGTGCAAGATTTCATCTTTGTCAGCGCCGCTCACGCGCGGGTAGTTCTCGGCCGAAAGCTGCGATACAGGCAAGAAGCCCCGGATCCCGTCTACCTCAATGAGCAGACCGCCCTTGTTGGCGTCAAATGCGCTCACAGCAAAGACTTCGCCCTTGTTGAAACGCTCCTCGAGCGATTCCCAACCTTTTTCCTTGGCGACTTTCTTGAGGCTCAGGATCGCGTAACCGCGGTCATCCTCCGGATCAAGCACCGAGGCCGAAATCACATCCCCGGGCTGGATGTCCTGCGAGTGCTCAATCTCGCGGCCCACTACAAGGCCGGTGCCCCGGGCACCTAGGTCGAGCCACACTTCGTGCTTCTCCGCCGCAATCACGGTTCCTTCGACCACGTCGCCCGTAGCCATACCGGTAACCGGCGCTTCGGCGAGCAGCTCCTCCATGGTCATTTCTTTCGTTGTTGCCATAAACATTCGTTTCCGCACCACCCGCGTTCCAGGCGGGCACAAAATAGTGCGTACTTCTCCTTCCAAAAAAGATTTCACCAGGACTTGGCAAGCCCATAAGTGATCTAAAGATAATTCTACCCTAAAACCCGCTTAACGTAAAGCGGGTTTTAAGATAAAAATGCGCCAGTATAGCCTAATGCAGGCGGCGGGACCGGGAGGCGGCTAGCATGTCGCGGCGCGAACCGCGAAGGAACCACAGCATCACAAGGATAGCTGAAATCCCAATCACGCCCATAGTGCCGGGACCGGTGTCTGGCAAGCCGGAACCGTTCGCAGCGACCGGCGTGGGGCTTGCCGCGGGCGTCGCAGTCGACGAGCCTAGCGTGGTGCCGCCGGTACCTTGAAGCGTGCTGGCCGCCGGGCTCTTGACCGGTGCCGTATTCGTAGAGGGTGAGGCCGTGGCTGTGCCCGCTACAGCCGCTTTCGGCGTGGGGGTCGGCGTTGCAGAAGGCCGCGGGGTGGCCGTGGCCGATGGCTTAGCCGAGGACGTGGGCGTCACGGTGGTAGCCGGCGTCACCGTTGAAGTCGACTTGGCCGCCTGCTGCTTCTTCACGTCCTGGTCGTGTTTAAGCTGTGCCTGGCGCTGGGAGTTGCCGTATAAAAACGTGGCTACCACAATCCCCGCGATAATCACGAGGCCGGCGATTGTTTTGATGGTGTCGCGTTTCATCTCGCACTCCTTATGTGTGTATCATTTGTACGCACTTAGGCTCAAAATCGCAAGCATAAGCGATAAACTAAAATGTCCAGCGTTGCCGAGGAATGGACACCTTGTGGGGCCGAAACCCAAGCAACGCCGGACATTCTACTTGTGCGATACGAATCGCTGTAGGGGCATTGTCCAAGCCAAATCGTAAGGAGGTGAGCACTCACATCTGGTCGGCCAAGGCCCCAACACCGCTCATCACCCTCATGATCGATTACGATCTAATTTACCACAATGACGTTTAAAAGTCAACAAATCTGACCCAGAAACCGCGTCCCCACGCCAAAGGCACAGGCATTTTCTCCGCATTATCCACACTTTGTCAATTCCGCTTATGCTCGACCTGTCATTCCCAAAGCGCTATAGTCTGTAGTTAAGATATTCATGATGAGGGTGAGCATGGACTTCATAAAAAACTTTCCGGATCAGACGTTCGTATCAGGTAAGTTCTTCATGTG
>DATAMV010000105.1:0-10220 GCA_036266515.1 Candidatus Saccharimonadia bacterium | reverse complement strand
GTCGATGGCCTTAGGGCTAAATAGTCCCCAGGTAGATTGAAACGTAAGGTCGTGGCCGGCTAGCTTCGCCTGGAACACAATGTCCTGTTTAAGCTCGGGGATAGTCATACTTTGATTCTACAAGAAGAGAGGCCCTTGCGGGCCTCAGATTATTTCTCAGTTTTTTCGGCTTTAGCCGCGGGCTTCTTGCCGGCGGGTTTCTTGGGAGCCGCAGCTTTGGTTGCCGTGGCTTTCTTGGCGGTTGGCTTGGTAGTGGCCTTCTTGCCGGCGCCCTTAGTGGTCTTGGTCTCAACTGGAGTGGCCTCAGCGCCGGCGGCCTTGGCGACGGCGTGAGCGAGGACGCTCTTGCGGCGGGCGGCGGTGTTCTTGTGCAAGGTCTTCTTGCGGACCGCGCGGTCGATTTCGGAATACGCCTCGTTCAGTTTAGCCTGGATTTCGGCAGCGTTGCCGGCCTTTAAGGCTTCCTGGAGAGCGGTAATATCTTGTTTGACGGCACGCTTAACCTGCAGGTTGCGGCTGCGGCGGACGAGGGCTTGTTTGGCGCGCTTGATAGCGGACTTGATAATGGGCATTTGAAGAGTATTCCTAAAGTACCAAGGGAATATACTTGATTTTTGCATGGTTGTAAAGATAGTTTAGGGACTGGACCTATCCAGAGCATAAGCAAAACCATTGACAAAACGCCAGAAATGAGGTAGATTATATGCCTATGGAATTGACCCCCAAACAACAGACATCGGAGGCGATCCGCCAAGCGGAAAGCATTCTGATCCTGACTGGTCAACACCCCTCAGCCGACCAAGTGGCGGCGGTGGTGGCGCTGGCGGCTATTTTGCGCAAGTTTGGCAAGACGGTTACCGCTATCATTAGCGACCAGCTGCCGGCTTCGGCTCAGGTCTTGGATATGAGCGGCGTGGAGCGCAGCGCTGGGGGTTCGCGCGACTTTGTTTTGAAACTTGATACGACCAAGGTTGAGGTCGATAAGCTGCGCTACGAAACCGAGGGTGGCAAGCTCAATATTTATCTGACCCCCTATAAAGGCAACTTTGCTCCGAGTGACGTGACGTTTGATTACGGCGTTGGCTCGTTGCAGGCTGACCTAGCGGTAGTACTGGGCGTGCCTTCACGTTCAAAGATTGACCGCATTTATGAGCAGAACGCCTCAGCATTTGATCAGATTCCGATTGTGAACCTGGACTTCCACCGCTCGAACGAGAACTACGGTGCCGTGAACCTGATTGAGCCGAATGCTTCGAGCCTGTGCGAGATGCTGGTGGCGCTGAGTGAGAGCCTGCAAGGCGGTATTATTGACGCCGACATTGCGACGGCCCTCCTGATGGGAATTATGGCTTCGACTGACCGGTTCACTGCTTCGCACACCAGCCCGAAGAGCCTAACTGTCGCTGCCCAGATGATGGCGGCCGGTGCCAAGCAGCAGGCTGTCGTGAAAGCCTTGTACCGTGATGGTGGCAAGCAACAGGAGCAGCAAAAGGGCGGTAATCCGAAGGGCAGCCAAAACCAGAACAATCAGAATCAAGGTGGCCAGCGCCAGCAGCAACAGCAGCCGGCTCAGCGCCCGGCCGAATCCCAGCCGCGTATGCCCCAAGCCGCTGCCCATGTGACGGCTGTGGTTGAGCCGCCGATGGCCGCTGAAATTAAGCGGGCTCCCGCTCCTGCGTTCGCTCCGACGGCCGATCCGGTTCCGGCTCCGATTGTGACTCCTGCCACAGTAGCCGAAGCGGCTGCTCCTGCTCCGACTGCTCCGGTTATGGAAATGGCCCCGGTTCCTGCTCCTGTGGCCCCGGCCCCCGTGGCTGAAGCTACGGCTGCCCTTGCGGCTGCTGAGGCTCTTGAATCGTCCGAAGTACCGATTATCCAGCCGGGCCATATCGAAATGTCCCCCCACGATGCCTTTGAACAGGCCGAGCGCTTGGCTGCCGCGCATCTAAGTCACGCTCAGCCCGCACTGGCTGGCATGGAGATGCCGGCTGCTGAGCCGGTACCGGTTCAGGCCGAGGCGCCCCAGATTCCAGGCCGGCCTCAGTCAATGCCGATGGCCGATTTTGCCGCCGCCGCCGAGATGTTTAGTTCGGCCAGCACGGCCGACGTAGCTACGCAGCGGGAAGAATAATCCGTGGCCGAGGCGCCTTTGTCCCAAAACGGTTTGCTCCTGGTGAACAAGCCGGTTGGCATGAGTTCGTTTGACGTGATCCGGCGGTTGCGCCGCCAAACCGGCGTACGCAAAATTGGTCACGCCGGTACGCTTGACCCGCTGGCGAGCGGCCTCATGTTGATGTTGTTTGGTACTGCCTGCAAACAGGCCGAGAAGCTTACAAAGCTCGATAAGCGCTATGAGGCGCGCGTTATTCTAGGAGCGAACAGCTCCACCGGGGATGAGGAAGGCGAGAAAATGCCGGTAAGCGACCGGGTGCCCGAGCTGGTCGAAATTGAGGCGGCATTAGCCCGGCTCACCGGGGAAATTACCCAGACCCCGAGCGTATATTCTGCCATTAAGATTAACGGCAAAGAGGCTTATAAACGGGCACGGGCGGGGGAGACGGTCAAGATGCCTTCGCGTCAGGTGAGTGTTTATGAGAACCGATTGGTCCGGTATACCTACCCTCTGCTTGAACTTGATTCGAAATTGTCGAGCGGCACCTACATCCGCTCGCTGGCGGAGGATCTTGGAAAGCTGCTCGGTACGGGCGGTTATCTGGGCGGCCTGAACCGGTCTGAGGTGGGTAATTATTCCCTTAGTGAAGCTGTAGAGCTCGAGTCCTGCACATATGATTTTGTGGCCTCAAAACTGCGCTTGGTGGTCTAGAGACTTGATTTGTTCACAGATAGATGCTAAGATACTCAAGCTATGTTAAAGCCTGAATCCAAATCCAAGGTTATCGCAGGTCTTGCCACCCACAAGAAAGACACCGGTTCGCCGGAGGTCCAGGTTGGCATCTTTACCGAGCAGATCAAAGAGCTGACGAAGCACCTCCAGGTCCACAAGAAGGACGAGCACTCCCGCCGCGGTCTTTTGAAGATGGTGAGCAAGCGCCGCCGCTTGCTGGACTACCTGAACAAGCGCGACCCTTCGCGCTACATGGACGTTCTTAAGAAGCTCGACCTGCGCCGGTAATACGTGTTTGCTCCCAGTGATGAGGCGGCTCCTAGCCGCCTTTTCGGTGACGGAGTCTAGCCTAAGGCTCAAAGAAATTTGATGCTTTAGATCGGGGGCAAGCTGTGATATAGTTGCCTCACAACACATCCAGGTTAGACCAACCTAGGTGAGCACGTGTGATTTATGTGTTAGAGCTTTGGGATTAATCCGGCCATCGGGAATTAATCTCTTGTCCCTGGTACATACGCGCTCGCCAATAAAGGATTTTATGGAACATCCAATCATCCACCCGTTCGGGGGTAAAACTCGCGTATTTAAGACAGAATTTTGCGGACGCGAGCTATCAATTGAAACCGGCAAAATGGGCTTCCTGGCCGACGGCGCCGTCATGGTCCGCTACGGCGACACCGTGGTGTTTGGCACGGCCGTAGTGGCCAATACCCCGCGCGAGGGCGTTGACTTCTTCCCGCTGCTGATTGACTACGAAGAGCGGTTTTACGCGGCCGGCAAGATCAGCGGCTCGCGATTCATTAAGCGTGAGGGCAAGGCCAGCGAACATGCGACTCTGAGCGCCCGTCTGATTGACCGCCCAGTCCGTCCGCTGTTTCCCAAAGGCTACCGCAACGATGTCCAGAGCGTGGCATTGGTGGTGTCGGCCGATCTGGAATTTGCCCCCAACATTATCGCCATGACCGCCGTTTCGGCAGCTCTGAGCCTGAGCGGCGCGCCGTTTGAGGGCCCGGTGGCCGGGGTGCGCGTTGGTCTTGTGGACGGCAAATTGGTGGCCTTCCCGAGCGAAGAGCAGATGAAAGAATCCAAACTCGACCTGACCGTGGCCGGCACCAAGGACGCCATCATGATGGTCGAAGCCGGCGCCATGGAAGTGGATGAGGCCACGATGATCGAGGCAATCGAGCTGGCCCACAAGAGCATCCAGCCCGTAATCAAGCTCCAGGAGGAGATGGTGAAGGAACTGGGCGTGAAGGCCAAGGAATTTGAGCTGATGGTGGCCGACCCCGAGTTGGCCGCGGCCATTAAGCACTTCCTCGAGGGTAAACTGGGCCCGGCGATTCGCCACCAAGATCACTATGCCCGCCACGATGCCATTCGCAACCTCGAAGGTGAAACGGTTGTGAAATTTAGTGAGAATTATGAGAAAGTCGACATCGAAACGGCCTTCCGCAAGGTGATCGATATGGAAATTCGCCGCGCCATTTTGGAGGAGGGTGCTCGTCCTGACGGCCGCGGCACCACCGAAGTGCGTCCGATTAGTGCGCAGGTGGGCCTTTTGCCTCGCACGCATGGCAGCGCACTGTTTACTCGCGGTTCGACCCAGGTGCTCAATGTGACGACGCTGGCCTCTACCAGCTACGCCCAGCTTATCGACACCATGGAAGAGGACACCACCAAACGCTATATGCATCACTACAACGCGCCCGGTTATTCGGGTGGCGAGGTGAAGCCGATGCGCTCGCCGGGCCGCCGCGAGATCGGTCACGGTGCGCTGGCTGAGCGGGCGCTTCTGCCGGTGATCCCAGCGGTGGAGGACTTTCCGTACACCATTCGCACTGTAAGTGAAGTGATTTCGCAGAACGGATCGAGTTCGATGGCCTCGGTGTGTGGTTCGACCCTTAGCCTCATGGATGCCGGCGTGCCGATTGTGAAGCCTGTGGCCGGTATTGCCATGGGCCTTGTGACCGACCATGAGCACGCGGGCAAGTACGTGATCTTGAGCGACATTCAGGGCGCCGAAGACTTTGCCGGCGACATGGACTTTAAGGTGGCCGGTACCAAGGATGGCATTACGGCCTTGCAGATGGACATCAAGGTGAAGGGTATTACGCCCGAGATTATGAAGAAGGCGCTGGCCCAGGCCAAGGAAGGTCGCGACCACATTATGGGTAAGATGTTGGATGTGCTCGACAAGCCGCGGGCCGAGATGAGCCCCTACGCTCCGCGCATCAGCAAGCTCATGATTAACCCCGAGAAGATTGCTCTCGTAATCGGTAAGGGCGGCGAGACTATCAACAAGATCATTGCCGAGACCGGTGTTGAGATCGATATTGAAGACTCGGGTCTGGTGATGATCGCCTCCACGGACGCGGAAGGTGCTCAGCGGGCGATTGAAATCATCCGTGGTCTCACTGAAGATCCGGAAGTGGGCAAGATTTATACCGGTAAAGTCGTCAAAATCATGGAATTCGGTGCGTTTGTGAACATTATGCCCGGTAAGGACGGCCTCGTTCACATTAGCCAACTCGCCGACAGCCGTGTCGCCAAGGTGGAAGATGTGGTGAAGGTAGGTGACGTTGTGAAAGTGAAACTGATGGAAGTCGACCCGCAGGGCCGGCTGAATCTGAGCCTTAAGGCTGCCAAAGACAAATAAGGTTTGCGCGCAACAAGGGGGCTCGAAACTCGAGCCCCCGAAGGGCCGCGGAAATCCGCAACCCGCAAGTGGGTAACTAATAAGGGTGCATGACAGAATTAGCTACCAATAAGGCTGATGCGCTGGCGCGCATTGCCCAAGACATCAAGAACGACGGCGTAACGCCGGAACTGGCCGCTGGGGCCACGCAACTGGTATTTGGCGTGGGCGATCCAGATGCGGCCGTGATGTTTATCGGTGAGGCGCCGGGGGCAAATGAGGACAAGCAGGGCGAGCCGTTTGTGGGCGCGGCCGGTCAGTTTCTCAATGAGATGCTCGCAAGCATCGGATTCAAACGTTCAGATGTGTACATTACCAACATCGTGAAATACCGGCCGCCGGGCAACCGTGATCCGGAGCCTGAGGAGAAGACGGCGTTTATGCCGTACCTCAAGCGCCAAATCGAGGTGATCCGCCCGAAGCTCATTGTGTTTTTGGGCCGGCATGCGATGAGCACATTCTTACCCGAGCTGCGCATTAGCCAGGCGCACGGGCAGCCGGTACGCAAAGACGGCCAGGTATACCTGCCCTTATTCCATCCCGCGGCGGCTTTGTACAATGGCTCGATGAAAAACACACTAATGGATGATTTTCGCCTGATCCCAGCAATTTTGAAGAAACTCTCCTAGGAAAAGCTTCTAATATCGTAATTATTTTTTGAAACAACTACGGCGGCCCGAAAGCCGGGCGGCCACAAACGAAAGGACCTTCATTGGAACCAAACAAACCAAATCAACCTACGGATTCGAATGATCCGCAGAAACGGCTCGAAAACCCGGTAGCAGGCAACGCGCCACGCCGGCCGCAGCCGCCCCAGGGCGTAGGGCCTCAAGGTGCTCCGGCCGCAGCCCGGCCGGTAGCCCCGGCTTTGCGCCAGGCCGCGGCCCAGCAGCAACAGCGCCAGGCGGCTGCGCAGATGCGCCCGCCGCGGCCTGGACAGCCGTCGGCGCCCAAACCGGCGCAGCCGCAGCCCAAAGGGGCACCGGTGGCCGGCGCAGCCATGAAAGCCACCAAGTCTTCGGGCGGTGGTGGCAGCCGGCGCCGGCGCCAGGCCCAGAGCCAAGTGCCGAGCCACACCGACCTTGTGCCGTCGCTCGACACCATGCCGGTCAACAAGAGCGTCTTTAACGGCGCCGGTGGCACGCAGCAGTCCAAGCGGCAGTCGCGCGGGCCGGCAAATCAGGTCAGCAATGCTCCGCGGCTCAAGATTATGCCGCTAGGTGGCTTGGGCGAAATCGGTAAGAACATGACTGCCGTTGAGTACGCCAACGAGATCATCATTATGGATATGGGCTTTGCCTTCCCGGACAACAACCAGCCGGGTGTGGACTACATCCTGCCTGATGTGACTTATCTTGAGCGCAACCGCCACAAGGTGAAGGCTATTGTGATTACTCACGGTCATATGGACCACATCGGGGGTTCCGGCTACATGATCCCGAAGTTCCCTGTGCCAATTTATGGCTCGAGGCTTAGCTTAGGTATGGTGGCCAAGCAGATTGAAGAGTTTAAGATCCAGACGCCGCGCTACGTGGTGATGGACCCGGACAAGCATGAGAAGCAGCAAGTTGGCAGTTTCGGGCTCGAACTCGTGCGCGTGACGCACACCATTGCCGACGCTACGGCGATTGTGCTTCATACGCCGGTAGGTCTCGTGATTAACACCGGCGACTGGCGGCTCGATCCTACTCCGCTCGACGGCAAGCTCATGGACCTTGACCGGCTTAAACAGCTAGGTGACCAGGGTGTGCTTCTGCTCATGAGCGACTCGACGAGTTGTGACAAAGTGGGCCGCGGTGGTAGTGAAAAGCTGGTAGAGCCGACCATTCACGACTTGTTTGGGCGGGCCAGCGGTCGCATTATCATTTCGACATTTTCAAGCTCGATTACGCGCGTGCAGTTGATCATTGAGGCCGCGGCGCAGTCTGGCCGTAAACTGGCACTCGTTGGCCGTTCAATGCTTGGTACGATTGAGCTGTGCGTGAAGATGGGCTACTTGAGCATCCCGCAGGGCCTGCTCATTCGTGCCCAAGACACCGGCAGCTACTCAGACGACCAGGTGGTGATTTTGTGCACCGGCTCGCAGGGCGAGGAAAACTCAGCGCTGTCTCGGATGAGCACCGGCGACCACCAGAGTGTGAAGATTAAGACCGGCGATACCGTGATCTTCAGCTCGAGTGTGATTCCGGGCAATGAAGTGCCGATCGTGACCCTTATCGACAACCTGATGCGCGAAGGCGCCAATGTGTTTGCCCGTTCGACTGAGGCTCTGCGCGGTCACGGCCCGGTACACGTTGGTGGGCATGCTTCGCGCGACGACGTGGCAGATCTGGTGAACCTGGTGCGGCCGAAGTTCTTCATGCCGATCCACGGTGAGTTCCACCACTTGGTATACAACGCGGAAGTGGCGGCTGAGAATGGCGTACCCAAGGACAACATCTTTGTAATGGACAACGGCGACGTTCTTGAGCTCACCTCGACCACGGCCCAGCGTGGTCCGCGCATCCCGGCCGGCATGGTGATGGTGGATGGTGCAGGCGTCGGGGACGTGGAAGGCGTGGTACTGCGCGACCGCATAGCGCTCGGCGGCGAGGGCGTGTTTATGATCGTAGCCACCGTGAGCCGCAAGACCGGCCGTCTTGTGACGAGCCCGGACATCATCTCGCGGGGCTTCATTTACATGAAGGAGCACGACGAGTTGATCAACCTGGCTCGCACTGAGGTGCGCAAAGCGTTTGAAAAGCGGGCAGCCGGCGGCAATCCCAGCCGCGAAGACTGGGCCAAGTTTAAGCTGCGCCTGCGTGACGATATCGGCGATTTGCTCTACGATAAGACCAAGCGCAACCCGATGATTCTCCCCGTAATCAACGAAATCTAAAGCCTGCTGCAAGATACAATTAGGCATTTTCGGACAAGGATTGTTTCCAAGCGGAACAATCCTTGTTTGCTATAGGGGAACGCAAGCACTTTGAATACAAAATGTGTTCATATTGCTTATGGTAGCAATCTGATATAATGAGCGAGGTATGGCTGCCAAAAAACAAGTTAAGAAACCGAAACGCACTGCAGCGCCTCGCCGGTCGCGGGCGAAAGCAGCTCCGGCACTGTCTCCAGAAGCAAAACGCGAAATTTCCGCCGTACTTTTGGGTGTGTTTGCGCTACTGACGCTGTTTGGGTGTTTTAACTTTGGTGGCACGTTGGTAACCGGCATGTTCCATGGCCTGAGAGTGGCGATGGGGTACTCGGCGTATCTGCTCCCGATTATTTGTGGAGCCTTGGCGTGGATGCTATTCCAGCCGAGCAAATACCCGGTAAACGGCCTAAACTACATTGGATTTATCGGGCTTTTGGCAAGTTTATCGTCGTTGTTCCATGTGGGCATTAGCCCGGCGGATGCCCAGCTAGCGGCCGAAAACGGGTTCGGCGGTGGGTACTTAGGGTATGGCATTACGAGCGCCGCGCTGAACGTGTTAAACGGGGTGGCGTTAAGCATCGTGCTAGTGGCATTGATGGCCGTCTTCTTGATCTTTGCGACTAATACCAACCTGAAGGCGCTGTTTGGCGCGATCTTGTCTGGGTTTACCCGCGAGGGCAAGGAAGGGGAGGAGAAGGAGAGCGATCAGAAGCCGGCGATCGCTGAGCTCACAGTGAATGACAACTCAGGCGCGCCGGCCAACACGGCCCTGCCGATGCGTGGTGAGCTGAATCTAGGCAGCGCACGACGGCCGGCACCGGCTCCGGCCGAGCCTCAGGAGGCGCTGACGGCTAACTCTGAGGAGGCCTGGACGCCGCCGGGTTTGGAACTTTTGGAATCTACGAGCACAAAGGCTGATGCCGGCGATGTGAAGGCCAACGCGGCTACGATCCAGCAGACCCTGGAGAGCTTTGGGATTAATGTTCAGATGGCAGAGGTGAACGTGGGGCCGACGGTAACGCAATACACGTTTACGCCGCCGGCAGGGGTAAAGCTCAATAAGATTACTGGATTGGATACGAACCTGGCGCTTTCCCTGGCGGCGCATCCAATCCGCATCGAAGCTCCGATTCCGGGCAAGAGCGCGGTGGGGGTTGAGATTCCGAACAAGTCGATTGCGACGGTGCGCCTGCGTGACGTGCTGAGTGCGCCCGAGGTGAAATCGCAAACCGCGCCGCTGACGTTTGTACTGGGCCGCGATGTTACTGGAACGCCGATGACAACAGATTTGGCTAAGATGCCACACCTCTTGATCGCGGGCGCGACCGGTTCTGGTAAATCCGTGATGATTAATACACTGCTTACAAGCCTGTTGTACCGTAACTCGCCGGCCGACATGAAGTTAATCCTCGTAGACCCAAAGCGCGTGGAACTGGGGTTATACAACGATATCCCGCATCTGCTCACGCCCGTGATTGTGGAGCCCGAGAAGTGCATTAGTGCGCTGAAATGGGCTGTGGCCGAAATGGAGCGCCGGTACAAACTCCTAGCCGAAATGGGCAACCGCAACATCGTGGAGTACAACAATGCCCACAAGGAAGAGGCTATGCCTTACATCGTGATCGTGATCGATGAGTTGGCTGACCTCATGGTGCTGGCAGCGCAGGACGTGGAAGGTTTGATTGTGCGCTTGGCCCAGATGGCGCGGGCCGTGGGCATCCACTTGGTGCTGGCTACGCAACGGCCGAGTGTGGACGTGATTACCG
>DATAMV010000104.1:0-8988 GCA_036266515.1 Candidatus Saccharimonadia bacterium | reverse complement strand
CCAATACCCGCTTTTTCCCGGCCGCCAAATACGCCCCAAGATTAATCGTGGTGGTCGTCTTTCCAACGCCACCTTTCTGGTTTGCTATCGCAATAACCTTGGCCATTACCCTCTGCACCACTCTTTGGTCATACCTGGCATTATATCAAACCTCGCTTACGCTTGGATAGCGTCAGGAAGCCGTCCGCCTAATGCAGCTGCTCAGCCAGCGACTTGGAGATACGGTGCACCGGGTAGACAGCCACGATCAAAAGCGCCACCGCGATCAGGAACGTCAGCTCAATCGAGCGGCCCGCAGCCTGCAAGAGCAGCACCTGCGGCTCGCCGACAAACAGCATACCCACCGGCGCGTTGTCGGCGTCGCGCAACGGCGCGTACACCGCTAAGTACGACCGGCTGCCAATGGTCGCCAGACCGCTCCACGTCTTGCCGTGCGTGAGCACCGCATTGGTCACAGCCGTGTTGGTCTCTTTCACGCCCACCAGCCGCGACGTGCCGTCCGGCGAAAGCAAGGTGGTAGCCACCCGCGTGGGGCCACTGTACATGGCCGAGGCAAGACCCGTAGTACGTTGCAAGCCGTCCACGAAAGCGTTGTCGATCGTAAAGGCCGCGGCCACGGTGCCCACGATGAGCCCCTGGCTGTCGCGCAGCGGCGTAGTGGCACGCATTACGAGCCGCGGCGCCAGCGTCCCCTCGGCCGACACCAGCCCGCTCGTACCCTTGCCCACGAGCGCCCGCGCCACTTGCGTGTCGCTCGAGAGCGAGTCGCCCCAGTTGGCTGGGTCTTCGGCCCTGAGCAACACCTGGCCGGATTCATTGGTAATCACGAGTGACGATAATTTCTTGGTAGTCAAAAAGTTTGAGAGATGCGCCGAGAGCCCCGTGTGATCGCGCGCCGTTACCGCCGCTGCCACGGCCGGGTCCTCGGCCGCCACTTCGGCGTCGGACACTGCCTCGGCCTGCTGCGCCGCAATGGATGTATTGAGCACCTTGGCTGTAGTCTCAAGCGACGAAAACGCCTGCGTCTGCACCCGGCTCATCAGCAAGAATGTGAAGCTGACTGTCGTCACCAGGAAGATCACCATGCAGGCCGTAGTAATTACCATAAACAACTGCGTTTGGACACGCTTCGTGAGGTATTGCCACACCCACAGGCCCAAGATCACCGCGGCTACAGCTAGCAAAATGTGTGCCAAGCTCCACAGCGGGCCAAACGGCGCCACCACTGATTGCAGCCGCGGATCGGACGTGCCGCGTGCCAGCGTCGACAGGTCCACGAGCTCAAAGGCCGTAAACCAGGCAAACGCCCGCATCACCGGCTTGAGGTGGCGCTCCAGGCCCGGGTAGGCCCGGCGCCAGTACAAATACGTCACCGCGCCGGCCGCCAGTGGCAGCAAAGTGTTGAGTCCGCCTAGTATCACCGCGCCGAATCCGTGGCCATGCTTGTGACCCTTGTGCTTAGCGTGATGCGCCGCGTGGTGAGCGTGCACGGGTACCGGCTTCGCTTCGGACGCCGCTGGAACCGCAGCTACCGGCGCCGGTGCGTCCTCTATGCCCTCTTTCTGCAACTCCTCGTCCAGATGAATTTCCGGCACCGGCTGGAGCGGGTCCATCGCCAGGCCTGCGGCAAGGATCGCGTAACCTGCCAGCCGCAGCAGCATGCCAAGGCTATCCAAGTTGCCCAAGAGAGTTTGGCCCAAAAACGACGGCTCCACTTCTGTGGCCGTCACTACCATGCCAATGGCCAGCACCCCAAAGCCTACCCATTTCAGCAGATCTTTGGTGTCTCGGTCACCGGTCCAGGCGTCCAGGTACAACCAACACGTTGCAAAGCATGCCAAAGCCGCCATCAAAGCAATGACGAAATGCGCGTCGGTGAGGATAAATTCCAGTGGTAACATACGTTCGCCTACCCGCTACAAATGACTTAAGCCGGTCAGAATCTGGTCCGCAGTATGCGACCCAACCATAACCTTTTTAATTATACCGTGCCGATCGATCAAATAAATGGTTGGAACGCCAGGAACGGTCAAAGTCGAGCTAAATAGACCGTCTGGATCGGCCACGCCAGTAATGCTGCTGCCCGCGATCTTCAGATATGCCGCCAACGTCTCGGACTGTTCCTGCACCGCCACCGGCACCACATTAATATCGGTATTGGCTGCGAGCTGCGAAATGGCGTCCAGCTCCTCGGCCGAGGCCGGCGCCCAGGTCGCAAGCGTGATCACGGCTGTGGGCCGGCCGTACCAATCCACCGGCGTGGCGGTTCCCCCGGCCGTGGTCGGCAGGTTCACGAGCGGCAGCCGGGTCCCGGCCACCACCGGGGTGCCGGCCTTCACTGTCACGAGCGGCGGCAGAGCGAGCGCAGTCCACGGCAGCGGAATGCTCACCGGCCCCAGGCTCAGGTGCGCATTCTCGAGCTTGAGTCTCCCAGACAGCGGCGTGGGCTGATCCACCGTAAACGTACGCGTAAGAATATCCATGCGCCCCGGCACTGCCACCTTCAAGTAATACGTGCCCGCCGGCACCAGCCAGTTCAGGCTGTGGTCACCGCCCAAGGCTTGCGGGTTGGCCTCGCCGTACGCCCCAGCTTCCCACAGCGCCCAGCTCTTGTCCTCTTCGTTGTATACATACAACTGGCCCACCGCATGCTTCAACGCACCCGCATCCCCCGCCACCGTCACCGGCGGAACTACCGTCACCACTGCGAGCAGCCGCGAACCAGTATTGCCGGCCCCATCTACAGCCTGACCCGTCAGCGCATACTTCCCGGCCTTGGCAAAACTAAGGATCCCCACCCACAGTCCCGGCTCAGGCGACTGCGTGAGGCTAAAACTCTGCGGGGCCGTCCCACTGGCCTGCGCCCCAACCGTAGCCGTCACCGGCCCGCCCACCATGCTTACCGTGAGCTTGAAATCAACGCCGGCCGGCACCACCAGCGTCCCGTCGGCCGCCGGGTTGATCGCCTGCGGACCAATCGCCACCACGCTCGGCCCAAACTTCGGCGGCAGCCGGTCGATCACGAGCGTCACCGGCGCTGTCTGCGACTGATTGGCGCTCGTGTCGGTAGCCCGCGCCATAATCGAATAGTTACCGTCATTATTGAGGACCGGTGTGAAATCAAACGTCACGAGCGTATTGCTCGCATGCGCGTTTTTGCCCTTACCCACTGTAGTGGGCGTAATTTGCCGCACCGAACTCCAGTTCTTACCGCCGTCCGTGGAATAATCCACTCGCGCCACCCCCACATTGTCCGACGCAATGCCTGTAATCTTCGGCGCCGCTTGGTACACCCCCGAAATCTGCGTTGTCAGCGCCACCGTCGGCGGCGTGCTCTCGGTGGGCGTGGCCTGGATCGGCAGGCCGCCAGGGATGATGATAGTCGGCACCACGCTCGCCCCCGGCACTCCCCCGCCGTCACTAATCGCAGCCTTATCGGCCGTGATGAATGTGTTGTCACTAGAAGAGGCAGAATTTCCATCAGACGGCGTCGTGCTTGTGACCACGTAGTGGTAGGCCATGCTGGCGGTAAGTCCAGAAATAAGCACAGAGTGGCTCGTCACCAAATTCGAATCCGTCGGCGTCGACTGACCATAGCTGCTGTCCAAGCCATAATCAACTTCCGAAGTGGAGGCTAGATTTGAGTCCCACAACACGGTCACCCGGTCTGTGCCGACGTTTGAGACCCGCACATTAGACACCTGAAGCTGTGGCGGAGGCGGATTATCAATCCGCACATAGGTGGAACCATTGCACGTTACAGGTGCACCGCCACCTGGGTCGTCCGTGGCATTAACCTGCCACGAGGCCGGCGGATCGATAGAGTTGGCGGCCGTCGCTGTAATCGTAAAGTTAATCGTAACGCCCGAAGGCACATCACCACCGGTTAGCAAAACCGTACTACCATCATTCGATGCACTCCATCCAGGGGCATCTGCACTATCAATCGTAAAATCTCCAGATGGACGCTGAATCTGTATCCACTGCACATCCGGCGAATCGTTATTGTTAAACGAAAAAATGAAATCATTTTGAGACCCCGGCGATACCACATCGGGGCTCGAGCTAGCTCCACATGAAGACAAGCTCGCATGCACACGTAAAGGCACAAGCGACACCACCAACGCTATCGCCACCATCCACTGAATTGTCTTCCGGGATTGGTTAAGCATTAGCATTATTGTAGCATGCCTACGCTCACGAAGCTCATTTGCGGCCCAAGCGCACCCCGCGTTAAAGTAGCAATATGCCTGAGCAAGATACACCCCCGCCAAGACCATATGTCGTACTGAGTCTCCCTCACTTCTCCCGTAAACAACTCATTATTGGTGCGGCCGGTGCTGTCTGCTCCATCGCCCTAGCATTAGGCGGGATTTATTATGTCCGCATGTATACCACGGCGGTCGGAATTCCCGAAGATCTTATTTCACGCACCCATTTCCCCTTGTATTACCCCAAGCATCCGCCGGCCGGGTTCCATATTGATTCTGGGTCGTTTAACTCATCGACCAACGTGGTCACCTATGCATATAGATACAATGGCAACCATCCGCTCCTCATCAGCATTCAGCCGCTGACCTCAGGCATTGATACATCCGCCTTCCGGCCGACCGACAAATTTAGCACCTACATTGGCGAAGCCTATCTGGTGGACCTCGATGACCGCAGTACGGCGGGCATTGTAACCGACAAGGTATTTGTGCTCATCAACGCCCCCGACAAATTAGACATGGATACCTTGCATCAGTTTGTGGATAGTTTCCGCCCCGCCCGTTAAATCCTATTCCAAAATAGCACTGCTAAAACCGCCTCAATCGAGGCGGTTTTAGGCTTACCGGGCGCCGCTCTGTGAGACGCCTCTGAGCTGGAAGTAGTCAATGTTGCATGCGTTCTGCGCCGTAGCAGTCGCAGTGTTGAAGCAGTTAATGGCTGGGTTCGTACGGACGCTTGATATGTCGATGGCATTGGTTGAAGCTACGCTGGTGCCATTTACAAGCCCCGTAGCCGACGTAGAGCTATTGATGCGAAGCTCGAGCCGCGCATAAGTGTTGGCAACAGCGGTCACGCCCGAGTCTACGCACGCTGCTGCCGCAACGTTGGCCGAGCACAACCACCAGTGGTTATTACCCCGGGTCGTTTGGTCGAACTCCCACCATACACCCGAAGTCGAGGCAGCGGTACCTGTAGTTTGAGCATCAAGGCCTACGCGCATAACCAGACCCGTGGTAGCAATAGCAGACATCGAGACCGTTGCCTTCAGAACCATCCCAGATCCGGGGAACATTGTACCAGTCGTGGCGTTACCACCAAGCCAGACCGACCCCCCGGTACTTGCAAAGGTTGCGGCATTTGATGCAATCCGGATGTTACCGGGGTGGTCGGCGTTTGTGGCCGAACCTGCGGTAGTGTTGTTGTAGGTAAGGACACCTGCTGTGCCCGAAGGACTCCAGTTCCAGCCCAAGGCGCCCACTTGGCCGGTAGTTGTGGTACCACTCACGAAGTCGTCTTCGAGAATGAAGCCACGATCGATTGGGTTAAGACCACAGTTCTCCCAGTTCGCACCGCGGTAGCACCGGAACTCGTCCATCGTGGAGTTGTAGTACATCGCGCCAGCAACGCCGCCTGATGGATCAGTCGCGCCCGTAGTGTTACCAAGCCTCAAGATTCCCTTGAGCGAAATGTCACCCGCGGCAAACAAGCTCTGGCCAAGGTTCATGCCACCTTGGACGCTGGCGTCGCCGTTGATGCTGGCGTCACCGTCGATGGCAAGCGTCCCCGCCTCAACGCCACCGGCCTCAAGCTGCTGGAAGTAAGACCCACCCAAGTCAAAGGCTTGTACGGTACCGCCGCCGGAACCGCCGGCAGTAGTGGCCACGTAGGCGTAGCGGCCCTGGGCAACAACTCCCATCGGCGTGGTTGCTGTAGATGCGGTACCAAGGCTAACCGGGCTAGCGGGGGTACTCACATCAAATATTTGCAACGTGCCGCTCGTGGTATTCGTAACATAGGCGTAGCGGCCCTGGACCCAGACTGACTGCGGGAGCGTTCCGGTAGCTACCGTAGCGACACTGGCGATAGCACTAGGAGTCTTGGTGTCGAAGATCTGAAGTGTGGCACTCGTACTGTTCACCACATAGGCGTAGCGGCCCTGGACATATATGCCGACAGGTGCAGTGCCTGTAGCGGCATGAGATACGTTTACCGTCGGACTAGCAGGGTTCGAAATGTCCACCACTTCGATCTGACCCGGGCCAGTGCTGGTTTCTGTGATGTAAGCGTACTTGCCTTCTACATAAATACCTTTGGCATTGGTGCCGTTCAAGGTAGTACCCGATGAACCGTTCATCATCACCTCAGCAGTTGGGTTGCTGATGTCGATGATTACAAGCGCGTTGGGGAGCAGGACGTAGGCGTAGCGGCCCTGGACGTACACGCCCGTCGGAGCCGCGGCGCCAAGCGACGAGAGGCCTACCTGAGACGGACTTTGGGGGTTACTAATGTCATAAATCGCCATGCCCTGCCCAATGCCGGTGAATACTACATAGGCGTAGTGACCTTGAACCGCAATCGAGATAGGGTTCTGGTTAGCCGCAGCGGCCACGTTACCACCCACGTACTGTGGCGCCGCCGGATTCGACATGTCATATACTTCAATACCGTCATTGGTGGCACTGTTGACAGCCACATAGGCGTATTTCCCTTGCATCGCAATTGCGACTGGACCGCTCGCGGTGTTCGAGTTAGCATGCCCTTTCTCGCCTGTCGGCACGTCGCCCACAGCCATCACTGAGCCATTCACTGTGAGCGGTCCGCCGACCGTCAGTCCTTGGTTGATCATGGCCTGGCCTTGTACCTGGAGGTTGCCCACGAACGTACCGTTGCCAGCCGTCAAAGCACCAGCCCCGCTACCTACTGTGGGATCGCCCTGGTTGGCCAGGTTCCCGGCCTGAATACCTACGAGGTCAAGCGAGCCACCCACCTTAAGCCGCGAGGTCGAGCTCACATACACGGTAGCCTGCGCTGCCTCCGAAGCCGGCAAAGCCTTACTACCACCAATCTGATACACATAGCCGTTGATAACCGCTGCCGTAGCATCTATGCGGCCAGTGTCCGGGATAGGGTTGGTCGTAAAGTTGTTCCAAGCCGTAAAGGTTCCTGCATTGCTCAGATCAGAGTAGTAAATGTTCGTACCAATGGTCGTACCGTCGGTACCACCCATGTAGTACATGTAGCCATTGGCCACCACTGCGGTTCCGAGGGTGCGGTTGGCCGGTAGGTAGAATGTGGAACCGGGATCGGTCCAGCTGGCAATATCACCCGTGAGCGGGTTCGGCGCCGCGTAGTAAACAGTTTTGTCCGCCGAGGTGTAAGTCGTGGTGAGCTGGCCACCAATGGCGTAAATGAAGCCGTTGGCTGCCACGACTGCCGGCCGGTAGCGAGCAAGCGCCATAGAGCCGGTAGTAGTTGTCATCTTGCCCAGGCTACCGTCGGCGTAGGCCTTGGCGTAGCTAGTGGTGGCAACGACCGCAGTGTTGTTGTAGCCGCCCACCAAGTAAATGTAGCCATTGAGGTAAATTGCACCGGCGCTGGAGTGTGGCGTGTCGAGCGTGAACGAAATCCAGGGGCCTACCGAACCGTCTGGGTTGAGTCTCGCATAGGCCGCCGAAGAAATCGTGTTCGTGCCATTGTAACCGCCCATATAGTAAATGTAGCCGTTGGCCGTTACCGCACTGGCGCGGTAAGCCGAGTAAGGCAAGACGTTCGAGTTCACATTCCATGTTCCCACCGTTCCGTCAGCGTTCACCTTTGCGTAGTACACCGTGTTAACGTTCGTCACGCCACCGTCGGTAGCGCCACCCAACACGTAGATGTATCCGTTGGCAGTCACCGTAGCTGCACCCAAGCGGGCCGCGCCACTGGTGGTTAGGGCCGTCGTGGTGGCCCAAGAGCCAAGAGCAAAGTCATTGTTGCCAAGTACCGTAACGTTGCTGTTGAGAGTATCGGCGCTAAATAGCGTTGCAGTCCCGGCGTTATTTTGAATCATGAAAGCCGTAGTCGACTCACCCGTGTGTGCTCTCACGATCACGCTGCCGCTAGTTCCATTTGCACCGGTTCCACCGACGCCGTGAGAACCACCCTGGAGTAACACGTCGCCACCACCCCCGTTCGCGCTACCACCGCTGCCGGCCGAACCCGTACCACCCGTGATTGATACGTTGGCACCAGGGAGCACAGTACTGTTCAATGAAACCGGCATAGGACCGGCGGAGCCACCAATAATGCTGACCACACCCCCGGTGCCAACATTCCCGCCCGACTTGTCCGAACCACCAGTGCCTCCCTGTAGGGTAATGTTCCCACCGCTACCGCCGTCGCCGTTGCCGGTTGTGGATTGCTGGGTTCCACCATTTCCAGCAGTCAAGATGATGTCGGCGCCCGCGCCGCCCGCCGCACCACCGGTGTTGGTGGTATCACCACCCGTGCCACCCTGAACTTTCAAGGCGTCTAGCGCAGGCGTCCCACCCGCAGCCGAAGACGCTGGCTGAATGGTGACAATAGACGCAAGCACTGCACCTGCCGTAGCCGTCGCCGCGGTATCATTCACCGTAAAGTACCCAGCGTACGCACTAGTGCCACCTTTAGACGAAACGGCGCCAAGCACACCAACACTGCTGTAAGCAGCCGAAACCGTTTGTACCGACACGCCCTGTATGCCGTAGTAGGTGTTGGTTGCGGCTCCGGCGGCGTTGTTGTAACCAAACACTGCCGCGGAGGCATTAGCCGTCACCGCTAAAGGTGCGACTGTCGACGAACCACTACCACTACCACTCACCGCCCGCACCCCAATGCTAGCCGTGGACACCACATCAAGAGCCGGCAGTGTCCCGGCGTTGGTCAGCAGCAGGTTGCCCGCCGCGCCCGTGTTGCTCTGGATGAAGTTGTACTGATTGCCGGCGAAGTTACTCGTGGAGGTCTCGAGTGAAGCTG
>DATAMV010000103.1:0-11408 GCA_036266515.1 Candidatus Saccharimonadia bacterium | reverse complement strand
TGATTGACGGGCACCCGCCCCGATTCACCCGATCTAAGGAGAACGTGTTGAGGAAGTTGCTGGCCGCTCTGGCCATAGCTTTCGTCGCTCTGGTCGCCGCATGCGGTACGACGCAGGGCGCAACGCAATCCCCCGCAAACGACGCGTCCCCGCAGGACGCCTACGTGGACACCTGTGTGTCGCGGGTCTTCGCAACGCAGCCCGACACCGGGACAATCATGGGGTACTGCCCCCAGTCTGTTGAGCTGGTGCTCGTCGACGGTCAGGTCCAATGGACCGACGACGTCAAGTCCAAGCTCCAGGCGTGGGGTGTCACCATTACGGCTACGGCCGGAAGTGATGGCACGTTCCAGGTCACCGCGAAAGCGGCCTCGGACATGGCAACCATCCTCGGATTTACCGGTCCCGACTGGCGGTCCAACACCGCCGGAGAGGACGACGGCGTGCAGCAGTCCTGGACGCTCAACTCCGCCGCAGACACCTGCTACGTCCACATCCTGGTGGACGGCGAGTCGTGAGCACCCCCGTTCCCGCGCGCCGCGCGGGAACGGGAGCACACCCAAGTCGTCAATTCCCTCTTTGAAGACTTAGGCCTGCTAAAAGTCCGATGCCACCCGCGCCACTTCTTCGAGCGTGGTCAGCGCGTTAAGCGCCTTAAAGTAACCATCTTGTTTCATGGTGAGCATACCGTCCTTGGAGGCTTGTTCCTGCACCTCGCTGGTAGTGGCCCGCCCAAGCAGCAATTTTTCCATGTTGGTCGTCATTGAAAACACTTCATAAATACCGATCCGGCCCTTGTAGCCCTTGGAGCACTCGCGGCACCCAACGGCTTTAAACATCGTGTAGCTCTCTTCATCGGCCAGCGGCAACACATCGTAGCCCACGTCTTTGCGCACTTTTTCGGCTTCGCTCTTGGTCTTGGGCAGCACCATGCCCAACGTGTCCCGTACTGATTTGGTTTGAGCCTCATTGGTCTCAAATGATTCCTTGCACTTCTCGCACAATTTGCGCACCAGGCGCTGGCCAATCACCGTGTTGATCGTTGATGCGATCAAAAACGGCTCAATGCCCATATCAAGCATACGAGGCAGCACACCGGCTGCCGAGTTGGTGTGGATCGTACTCAGCACGACGTGCCCCGTGAGCGCCGCCTGCACGGCCAGGTCGGCCGTTTCTTTGTCACGGATCTCCCCCACCAGCACCACGTTTGGGTCCTGGCGCAGGATACTGCGCAAACCGGAAGCAAAGGTAAGGCCCACGTCACCGTTCACCTGAATCTGGTTGATGCCGTCCATCTTGTACTCCACCGGGTCTTCCAGTGTCACAATGTTGATCGAAACGTCCTTGAGCTCTTGCACCACCGCATACAGCGTGGTGGATTTACCCGAACCGGTCGGACCAGTCGAAAGCGTCATGCCGTGCGGCCTGTGAATACCTTCGCCAATGAGCCGCGCCGCCCGTCCACGGAAGCCCAAGCTTTCAAGCGTGAGCACCGTCCCCGTCTTGTCCAAAAGCCGGATCACCACCTGCTCACCCCAAACTACCGGCGAAATCGCAATACGCAGGTCAATCTCGCGGCCGCCCGAGCTAATCTGGAATTGGCCGTCCTGGGGAATCCGGTGTTCATCGATGCGCAGATTGGACAAGATTTTTATGCGCGAAATCAGTGCCGGCTCAATGCTCTTCGGCAGTGTCATTGTTTCCTGCAAAATACCGTCGATGCGGTACCGAATCTTGAGTTCTTTCTCGCGCGGCTCGATATGAATGTCTGAGGCCCGCGACTGTGCAGCGTAGTCCAAGATAGCGTTGAGCGCCCGCGTAATCGGCGCATCCTGGACCAAGTTGGCCACTTCTTTCGCATTTTTGGTCTCAACCTTGGGGTGATCCTCCACATCTGCCACGTCCATAGCCGATGCCACGTCCGCCGCCACATCGTTGTGGAACTGCGCCAGCACGTGGTCGATCGACCCGCGCGAGGCCAGGTACGTCGTAATCGGCCGTCCCATCTTGCGGCTCAGGAAGTCCACCGCCTGGATATTGGTCGGGTCGAGCATGCCCACGGCCAGCCGCCCCTGCTGCATGCCAAACGGTACCGCCAGATACGTTTCGGCCGTCTCCTTAGCCACAAGTTTGGTGATATCTTCGGGCACCACAATCGCGTTCAAGTTCACATACGGCACACCCATGGCGCCGGCCGACACCCGCGTGAGATCCTCTTCGCCTACGAGGTTCTTCTCGGCAATATAGGCAATCAGCGGCTTGGAGGCCTTGAGCGCATCAACCTTGGCCGTTTCGAGGTCGGCCTGGGACATGAGCTTACCTTCGAGCAGTAGCTCCTCGATCCGGTGTTGGCTCTCAACCGATAGCATTAGGCCCGCCCCCTCAGATTACTGACCAAATGGAGCCTGGTTCCCCAATCCTGTCAGGTCAACCGGCAAGTTGTAATCAATAACTTTAGCGGTGTCGTTAATACGGTCGGTACCAGCCGAATCCATATCTGAGGGAATTACGCCCACCTTCTCTACCGTCACCGCCGACGAGCCCGTGGTACTCTTGGGTACCAGCTGGGTGTAGCCCAGGTAACCCGCCACCAGCAGAATACCAACCGCGAGTAATAAGTACATCAAGTCTTTCTGTTTCACTTCACCGTCTCCTTGCCAAAGGGCAGAATCGCCTTGTCCTGGTAGTAGGTTTCGACATCTAACTGGCCGCTAAGCGAACTACCGCCACCCGCTAAATGAATACCGTTCACGCGCATTGGCCGGGCTGATGTTTCGATCTCTTTGAGAAACTTCTTCAAACCTTCGTAATTACCCGTGACTTCAAGTTGGAACTTGTACGTCTTCGGGCTTGGAATAATATTAATGGAAGCCGTTTGACCAGCCGAACCTGCAGTATCAGCCGATTCGTCATCCGCCGACTGTACCAATCCGGGCGTTACGCTCTTAAGCGTCAGCCCCGACAAGTTAGTCATATTCTCAAGCGTCACGATGATGCTTGGAAAGTCTGCAGTGTTTGGCAAGGCGTCAGCGATAGTTCTCGATTTGTCTCCCAATCCGTTGTAAGCGTCCACTAACTTCGGCGCTGCCGTCACGTCACTCTGCAGCTGCTTATCGGCCGCGCTCTTCTTAGAAACCACCGTAGTATTGCGCGCAATCGTCGTCACAAGCGACTTGCCGGCAAATACAGCCACACCGACCACTAGAAGAGTGATGAGTAACACCACAATGATGAGGTTATTACTCGACATATTTTCTGGTTTAATTGCTGCTGGTGCTGCCACTGCTCACTCCTGCTGTAACTCCTGGTTGCAAATTAGCGGTTATCGTAAAGCTCACGCCATCCTTTTCTTTCGAAACACTCGTAATATTGACGTCCATAAAGTACGGCGAGTTGGCAGCGGCTGCGCCCGTCCCCACCTTAATGTTTGAGGCCTCAAGCGTCCGGTCCAACTTTGCCACTTCGGCGTAGCTTGGCGCCGTGCCCAAGACGGTCAAAAGTCCGGCTGGATCAACCTGCAGCGAACTAAGTGCGATCGTAATCGGATCCGCCTCCTGGTAGGCCTGGAAGAACTTGGTCAAAAATACGCGCTTGTCATACAAAGCCGGCAGCGACGCTAAATGCTGGTTGGCCGTGAGGGCGTCCACCAAACCGGTTACTTGCTCCAGAGACTGCTCTTTATCGGCAATGCTCTTGGTGTAGTTACTAATGATAACTTTCTGCCCGGCCGAGTACAGCCACAGAAGCACTACCACACCACCGCAAACCGCCCACACCACCACACCCAAGCCTGTCACCAGCTGGCGCCGGCGGCGGTCCTTTAGTTTGGCCTGCCGCAGATCCGGCAGAAGGTTAATCAGCGTGCTCATCCCATGTACCCCCGTCCGGCCAAGCCGACCGCGGCCGCATACTCAACCGATAGCCCCATCAACTTGTCTTGCAACGACGACGGATACGACACGTTGATCCAGGCATTGCCAAACTCTACCGGCAGACCCGTGGAGTTAGCCAGGAACGGCCCCAGCTCCGGCAGACTCGAGGCCGCGCCGGTCACCACCAGTTTCTCCAGCTTCACGTCCGGGTATCGGCCCAGGAAATACTTCGTGGACTTCTCTACTTCACTCACCAGGTTGTCTAACGTCGGCTTGATAGCTTTAAACACTTGGCCTTCGAGCTTGGACTGCGTGAGGCCGAATTTAAACGTGAACTGATTCGCCTGCACTTCGTCGAGACCAAGATTTTGGGCCACTGCCCGCACCATGGTACTCCCGCCCACTGAAACGCTGCGGATCAGCCGCGGCGTGTTGTTCCAGATGATCGAGATATCAGAGTCGAGCGAGCCAAAGTCCACGATTACGACGGCCAAGTTGTTCACCGGCAAGAGTGCCCGCGCCACGGCCGTAGCATTGGCTTCCAGCGCCAATGGCTCGAGGCCGGCCTTCTCGAGAATATTCACGTACTTATCAATCGCCGAATTCGGTGCGGCCACCAACAGCACTTCAAGCTGTTTGCCGTCCTTACTCTGGTCGATCACGCTCCAGTCGAGCTTCACCTGGTCAAGCGCCATCGGAATATACTGCTCAGCCTGGTAGCGGATAGCCTTAGCCAGTTGTGCATTGTCGAGCTTGGGAGTCGTAATGACGGTCGCGAAAATCTTGTTGGCAGACAGCCCCACCACCACGTTCTTCAATGCCACCCGGTTTTCGTGCACCAGCTGGCGGACCAAATCCGCAATCTTGTCCTGGTCGATTTTTGAGTCACTGGAGGTCAAGTTCGCAGGTACCGGCAGGGCGCCATAAGCCACCAACGCCGGGTGATCGCCACCACGCCGCAGCTGCACGAGCCGAATAGCGCTTGAGCCGATATCCAGACCAAAAAACTCAGCGTCTTTTACAAACAGTCCCATGCGCTAAATTTTACCATAACCGTTATGCAACATAAAACCCGTCACCTCCACCATTTTTCCTAAAACTTTGCTTAGAATAATGGTGCGCGCTCCCCCTGCCCTTGGAGCAGAATATCGTCAACGCTGGCATCAAAGTACTTAGGAGGGTTGAGGTAAAGCTGAGGCGCCAGCACGACCGACTCCGTGATCGGCGTACCGTTGGTGTTGGTGACGCCGACCCGGCCAAACAACAGATTCTTAGCCATCAAGAAACCATTTACCACCAGCTGCGCCGTGGCGCACGCGGCCACTGTGCCGTTGCAGGTGGAAATGGTGCCCTGCGACGAAAACAGGAACGCGTCCACGCGGATGGCCGCCGGATCAATCAGAATATCGCCCGCCGAAATCACCCCCAGCGACGGCACAGTGTGCGGCGAGTAGGTAGTGTTATTGAGCACAATGTTGCCGTCAATTTCCACCACTGCTCCCGGCCGTAGCGCTACCACCGTCACCGGCGCAGGCGCCACACCCGGAGCTACTGGGTTACCCACGGCCCCATGGATATTAAGGTGCGTACCGTTGAAGTAATACACGCCCTGTTCGTTGCCTGCGAGCACGTAGTTGGTAACGCCGGCGCCACCGATGGTGTGAATGCCGGGACCACTCGGCCAACCGGTGGCCGCAGCCGTCAAAAGATCCGGCCGGCATACCTGGGCGTAGGCCCCGGAGTTACCGACTTTGAGCTTGTCATTGGCCGCCGTGTTGGCATTGTTCGAGAACAAGCTATTGATCGAACCCGACGCGGACACCACGTATTCACCGTACGACGCACCGCTCGGGCTAGTCGTCACATTACCATTGCTTAGCGTCCCGCCACAGGTACCGCCACCAGCGTGAATGTCACTATTGGCGCCGGAAAGTCCCGGAGTCCGCTCCGAAATAATTACGTATGGAATCGTCACGTGCCGAATTGCCCCTCCCAAGTCCCCTGGCGTGTAATACACTTCCATATTGAACGTACTGCCCACCGCTCCATTTGGCATAAATTGCAGGGTCGAGGTAAGCTGCCCACCGCTCGTGATCGTACTCGTGTTCCAATACCAGTTGGGTCCAGGCCCAATGGTCCCTCCGATCGCCGACCCAGCTCTAAAGCCCCGAGCCGTTACGCTTCCCCCGCTCATCACGTTTGCTTGGTTCAGCGGGCACGGAGCGCTCGGCGAGCACACGCCCGAAGCCGGCAGCATCACTTGGAGTGTTCCCGCTCCTGCGGTACTGGGCCCGTTATTATGTACGACCGCTTGGAACGAATAGTTCTTACCTGCCACCACCTTATACGGCGACACGCCGTTCTCCGAGGTCAGCGCCGCAGCCGAAAGTGTCACGCTGTAATCGGGCTTGCTCGGTGGCGTAATTACCCCCAGCGGGTTACCGCACGCCCGCCGGATGCGGTATTGTGCGTAGGCACCGGGCGCACTGCATGCAATATTGCAGATCCTAATCGTGTCCCAGGTTTGATTCACATGCGCAGTACCAGCGGGCTCTAGGTAGAAAGAGTCGTCACCGCCTCCGATGCTATCTTGGTAGTAAGTGTTGAGTGTACCCACCCCAAGAAAGAACGGGTCGTGCCAATCGATCCGACCAGCCGACTGCCAGCCCGTCATGTCACTTACCCAATTGTTCCAGGTCGCGCTGCCTACAGTAATGCGACCCGAGCCTCCATTCTGACCTTCCATCGTTTGGACGATAAACTGGCCCCCATTTTTGTACTGAGTGCCACTGGCCCCGTTTATGAAGTTACCCAGGAAATTGATGAACTCGTTAGCATCATTCCCTGCCCCGTCGCCAATAGAACCAGGAATTCCTCCCGTTAGTACCTCTATACCATTCGTGTCTAGTTTGTTCTGGAAGTATCCGCACCAGCGCCAGGTGTTATAGGCCAGGTTAAAGCTACTCGCTCCACCGCCACACCCGCCGCCCCAGGCCTCGCTCGTGCCCACATCGCTCAGCGTCACTCCCACCGTTGAAAGCAAGGTGGCAGCAATCAGTACGCTAAAGCGCAATTTTTGGATGGTAGCTTCAAAAAAGAAATTGCGCTTCATCATCACTGCACGTTCTTTGCCCGCAGCCTAAGACTGGCCGCCTCATCCGCGTTGCTCACCTTTACATCAGAATTACCGTTTGTTGGCATTGCGTCCAATAAATCAGCAGCCTTATTGTACTCCTGGATCGCCAAAGCCTTGTCGCCCATTTGCTCAGCCAGCTCCCCAATTGCCGCAGTGTTGCCATAGTCATTCGGCACCAGCTTTTCATAATCTCTAAGGTACTGAAGGGCCTTATTTAAGTCGCCCCGGCCTTCCATTGTCATCGCCAGGCGGCTCAAAATCGTAGCCTTGTCGGCCGTAGTCTTAGCTCTAGGTTGAGCCTCAAGCAAAACCGCCTCAGCCTCGGCGTATTTACCTTTGGAGTCCAGGTCAACCGCCTTAGCCGTCGCCTGTGCAATTGTTGGCTTCTGCTTCTGATTCATCATCCAGAAAACGCCACCGACTATGAGCGCAACCACCGCAACACTGGCTACACCAAACACAACTGGCTTCATTGACTTGTGTTTTACTACGTCAACCTGAGGCATCGTGGCTCACTTAGATGTAATAGCAATGTATCGTACTTATGCTTATGGCGCAACGACTGGCTCAGCCGCGGGCACCAAAACCGACGACCCCACAAACAATCCATGCCGCCCGGCCGCGGTGTGGCTGCCGGCGAAACCGCCATCGCGCCACTGCACCACCACCTCAAGCAGCCGCGTGCCGCCGTAGCCGGAACTGCCGATCACGAGCGCACTCGTATCGCGGGGCACGTCAGCCAGCTGCCGGAAGCACACCGCGGTTTGTCCGTCAGCCAGATGCACCTCCCTGCCTTCTTCGAAATCCACTTCGTCCTCAGTGAGGGTGGTTTTAACGTTGCCGAAATTATCCACGCACCACACCCGGCCGCGCACGTCGGCTGCTTCTACCGGCGCCGGCTCCGAGGGCACCGACCGGCCGGCGGTTAGCCAATACGCGACCAGCGGCAAGAACTCCAGGCTACGGAACTGCGTGTGGTTGATGCGCTCGGCCTGTGCCTCTGTGAGCTCACCCCAATGCCGGGCCGCAGCCACCACTGCTGGCAAGTCCACCACCTCTACCTCGTTCACGAGCCCGCACGCGGCCGCAAGCGCCAGCGCCCGGCCGGCGTAGGTACTCACGACCAGCGTGCGACCCACCCAGAAATAGCAAAACGGCGTGCCGTTGGCCCACCGCCGCCGCACGCCATCACCTCGGGGCGCCACGTTCACGAGCACCACCGCCTCCTGGCCCGCCCGGGATGCCGGCAGGTTGGTCAACCCGTCGAGCGCGTCGAGTAAGTTGCCGCCGGCCTCGAGATCCGGCGCCACGCCGCCCACGCCCAAAAACGCCGGCTTCACCCCAAACAGCGCCTCAAACCGCAGCTCCTGCCGCACTCTGGCATTGCCATCCGCGCAGTCTGTAATGATTACCACATTTGATACCACACCGTCCTCCTTGTTTCGTTAACGAAAAACCTCCGCGGGAGCGGAGGTTCGTTGTCTGGTTATTGTTGGGCTGACACGCTAAAGCTCCGCTAGGTAAGGCGGGGCGACATCATCTCCGAGCTGGTAATGATTGCTGTCATACCGCGATTGTAGCGCACAAACCTGATACTATGCTAGAACAATGACGAATCTCACCCTCGCCACCAGGTTAAACAGCCTCGAAGAAAGTGCCACCTTGGCGCTCAATGCCCGGGTAAAGCAGCTCATCGCTTCCGGTCAAACCATCTACAACCTCACGGCCGGCGAGCTCGATTCTGAAACACCCCGGCATATCCAAGCAGCCGTCGCCGCCACTCTCCACCTCAACAAGTACACCCCGGTCCCGGGCCTGCCCGAGCTACGCTCCGCCATCGCGACCCACGCCTCGGTCTTCTACAACACGGCCTTCACGCCCAAACAAGTCGTGGTCACAGCCGGTGCCAAGCCGGCCCTGGCCGCCGCCTTCCTGGCCCTGCTCGACCCCGGCGACGAAATTATTGTGCCCACCCCTAGCTGGGTCAGCTACCGCCATCTCATCGAGCTGGCCGGCGGCACACAGGTGAGCGTCCCGCTCACGGACAGTTGGGACTTGAATGTGCCGGCTATCGCGGCCGCCATCACTCCCCGCACCAAAGCCATCATCATCAATTCCCCGCACAACCCCACCGGCGCCGTGTTTTCGCCGGCAAGCCTACGCGCCCTCGCCGGGGCGCTGGCCGGTAAATCCATCGCCGTCATCGCCGACGACATATACAACAAACTCACATACGAACCCGGCTTCAAACCCATCACCGCCTACGGCTTCAATCCGGACCACCTCGTGATCATCAACGGCTTCTCGAAAAGCCAAGGCCTCACCGGCTGGCGTATTGGCTACACCATCACATCCCCCCAACTCGCAGCCGCTATCACCAAGCTGCTCAGCCACGTCACAGGCAATGCCGCCGTACCCAGCCAGCATGCCGCTCTAGCCGCGCTAGCCAAAAACGACGCCCCCGCGATGCTACCCACTCTTACCAAGCGCCGGCAAATCGTCACCACAGCACTCGCCGGCATTCCGGGCATCAAATTCGTGACTCCCGGAGGCGCTTTCTATATCCTGCTCGATGTGCGCAGTCTCACCACCGATAGCACCGCCTGGTGCGAGCAGTTACTGGCCGAGGCTCACGTCGCTCTCGTCCCCGGCGACGCTTTCGATGCCCCCGGTTTCGCGCGCCTGTCTTTCGCGGCCAGCGAATCCACCCTCAGCGCCGCCCTTCAGAGCCTCAAAACCTTCGTTACCGCGTCAAAAACAGTGCCCAAAACGTAAGCGCCCCGCTACCGGCCAGGCTCGAAAGCCGGTCCAGATACCCACCGTGGCCAGGAATATTCTGGCTCCAATCTTTAATACCCAGGCGTCGCTTCACAAAACTATTCGTTAAATCCCCGGCCGCACTACCCACTCCCACGGGTAGCCACAACCACCACACCGGTACCGGCGTCACCACAGCATTCACCAGCCACACGCCAATCACCGCGCCCATCACCTGCCCAGCCACACCCTCCCAGCTTTTGCGGTCGTTAAATGCCTTGGGTAATTTGTGCTTTCCCAAATAATTACCCATAAAAAATGCCGCCACGTCTCCCAATACCGAGGCAAAACACACCACGATCAAAAGCGGTACAATCCGGCTGGCAAACACCACTGCCAATGCGAAGAAATGCAGCAGCGCCACCGACCATCCGCAAAAATATGCAATTGCCAGGACGCGGCCGGCCGGCGCGCGCCGCAGTACCACCACCAGTTCAGTCAGCCCCATCACAGCGAGCACCGCCAGTATGCTAAACCTCACAGCGTTGCCAGCGTACAACATTGCCACAAACACCACGAATATCGGCGCCCATAGCACGATCTTCACAAACAAGGTCGACCGCACAAACCGCCGCAAATCAAACCGAAACAACGGCACTGTCAGTAGCGTTCCTGCCACCATCAGCGCCGCAAACAATGCCACCAGCCGCCCCAGTGGCACCGCGGCAGCGCTAAGCATGCCGCCTGGCCGCCCACATCTCTCGGATATTCGTCCGGTGAGTCCAGGTGGTAAGCACGGCAAGTAATCCAAAAAATGCGAAATAATATGGCGACCGCATTACTGCGCCCACCATCGCCAGACTCCACATCGACATCAAAGACGACGGCGCCGACTTCTGAAACAGCCCAAAACCCGCCAGATACACCAGCATCGCGAGCACCCCAAGCGACGGCACAAGCGCCAGCGTTACACCCATCCCGGTTGCGATACCCTTTCCGCCCCGAAAACCAAGCCAGACCGGGAAAATGTGGCCGACCACCGCCGCAAACGCTACCACCAGAATCCAGGGAAATGCCACGAAGTGCTGTGCGATCCACACCGGCACAAAGCCCTTGCCCATATCCCCCACGAGCACCAATACCGCCGGTTTCCAGCCGAGCACCCGCACCGCATTCGCGAACCCAATGTTGCCGCTACCGTGCTTTTGGATATCAATTCCGTAATGCCGGCCCACAACCTTGCCAAACGGAATCGATCCGCCTAGATAAGAAATCGCCGTCAGGATGATAAAAACAATAATAATCATTGGCACCTCCACTTTACCAGAAATATGCTAAGCTAGGCGTAATAAGCCTATGCTTGCCACTATTGGATTCATCGCCGCGGCCGTGTTGTTGCTCATCTTCGGAGGCATGTTCATTTGGCTTGTCCGAGACAGCGAAGAACCTATGTACAACTTTGGCCTCGCCTACATTGTTGTAGCCATAGCTTTCCTAATGTGGGGCGTGCTCAGTCTCATCAACGGCATTGGCCTGCTCATAGCCAGCATCGTCCTCGGCGACGGCCTGCTCATCAGCGCGTCCATGGCTGCCGTTTCAATCGTGATCCCTCATGGGCTCAAGATTGCCTCCTACATCCTGTT
>DATAMV010000102.1:0-5529 GCA_036266515.1 Candidatus Saccharimonadia bacterium | reverse complement strand
CGTCAGACCGAAAAAACTCTATCCGCGCTTGTCGCCATCATTGAGCGTACCGTCGCCAAAGGCGAAAAAGTCTCCGTGACCGGCTTTGGAACCTTTGACCTCGGTAAGCGCGCTGCCCGCCGCGGCGTGAACCCTCAGACTGGCGCCGAGATACAGATCCCTGAGATGGCCATGCCTCGCTTCCGCGCCGGCAAGCGCCTCAAAGAGACCATCCGCTAAGCCCCACCTTTTTATCAGGTGACTTTAGCTTTATAATCTCACGCGAACCCGTTCGGTTCACAACGCGTGAGGAGTGGTACCTTATGTCCGAATTCCAAGACCCGGCTTTGCGTCGGCGCAGGCTTTCTGCCTCGTCGACCGGCGTCGGCGGATCCCGTGACTTCGACGTCGAGGTCGGGGACAATGAATCCACAACTGGCGACCCGCTGCTGGACGGCATCGACGCGGTGCTCGCAGCCAATGCAGATAGCGATGCCAGCTCCGGCGACGAGAAGAAGCAGTAGCGGCCTCCTGGCCACTAGCCTCACGAAAGCCGCCCCTGGGTTCCCAGGGGCGGCCGCTTCGTTTTAATCACAAAAATAATAAATGGTGCCCCGGGCAGGATTCGAACCTGCGACCATTGGCTTAGAAGTCCACTGCTCTATCCAGCTGAGCTACCGGGGCGCGAATATTTATTTTACTAAATCTGGTTCTCGCCCTCAAACAGGCCGGAAACCGATTCATCTTCGTAGATGGCCTTGATGGTGGCGGCCATGAGGGGGGCCAGCGACACCACTTCCAGGCGCTCGATCTTATGGGCGGCTTCGGAGGCTAGGGTGTCCGTGACCACCACTTTATCGATGGGGGCGGCATTGAGGCGCTCGGCGGCCGGCTCGGAGAAGATGCCGTGCGTCGCCAGAACGTAGATCTTGGCAGCGCCTTCTTTCTTGAGGAGTTCAGCCGCGGCCACGATGGTGCCGGCGGTGTCGATCATGTCGTCGATGATAACGCAGGGGCGGTCCTTCACTTCACCGATGACGGCACGCGCCTCGAGCTTGTGCGCGACCGTGTGCGAGCGCACTTTGTGGATGATGGCCAGATCCAGGCCCAGTTGCCGGGTGTAGCGCTCGGCGACCTTAGCGCGTCCGGCGTCCGGCGACACGATGACCGTGTCCGGCTCCAGGCTCGATTTGATGTAATCGCGCAGGAGGGGGCGGGCGGTGAGGTGGTCGAACGGGCCGTCGAAAAAGCCCTGGATTTGGCCTGAGTGCAGGTCGACGCTCAGCATGCGGTCGGCGCCGGCCACCCGCAGGATGTCCACGACCACCTTGGCCGAAATCGGCTCGCGTCCGGCGGCTTTGCGGTCTTGCTTAGAATAGGCCCAGAAGGGGCACACCGCGGTAATCCGCCGCGCCGATGCTCGTTTGGCGGCGTCAATCAGCAGGGCCTGCTCCATGATGGCATCATTTACGGAAGGGTTGTGTGCCTGGAACACGAACACGTCGGAGCCGCGCACCGATTCACCGAGGCGGCATCTGATCTCACCGCTCGCAAACCGGCTGAGCTCGCGCTCGGCCAATGGGACACCTAATTCTTTACTGACTGCTTCGGCTAATTTGATGTTGTACGAACCAGACAGGAGCTGCAGACGCTTCTTGGTGACGATTTCCATTGCCATATAAAGCGCATTATAACATAATATTCTTGTAAATGACACAAGTTTTGATGGATTTGCTCGCTGCCTGCCACAAAACGCGCCAAATTGCGGCCAGTACACTTGAAGAATCACTGCGCGAGGCATTGGCAAAGCCCGATCCGGTCACGGAGGTCGCATTGCGCGACCTCTGGCTAGCCAAGCTACGCGGGGCGAAATCGATCTATCCGGACGGTTGGTACATGCCGCCGCCGCATGGCATGTTTGTACAATTTGCTACGGATGAAGACCCGTCGCGCGTCAACCAAACCAGCAACCGGCGTCCGGAGGCCTGGCCTCGGAATGACATTTATTTAGATCGCGCCAATGGTCTCGTGAGCGCCTATGCTTCGCCGGTGGACCGCGACACCGGCATGATCGGTGATTTTTGCGTAATGCTTTATTTTGGCAAGAGCCCGGCCATTCAGACCCACTTGGCCGAAGCGCTCAAACTTGACGCCGAAGTGTTCGAGCGGCTTGAGCCCGGCATGGAATATGCCGACATCGCGCGCATTACCTATGAGCAGCTTGAGGCTCACGGGTTTGCCAATACTGTCGCCAGTCCCACCGACCCAACCGGAACCAATGTTGGGCACACCCTCCCGGGGGCCGACACCGGCTGGACGGCCGCCGAAAAAGCTGTGTTTGCCGCCGGCGACTGGGAGGCCACGAAGAACATGATGAGCCACAAGCGCTTGTTTCTTAATACTTCTGAGCATGCCAAAATTCCGCCAACCAGCGGGCATACCATCGAGCCGCGGCCGGAAGTGCCGGGCCACCCCGAATTACCCGCGGCGCCGTATCACACCATGGTATTTTGGCGCGAAGGCACGAAGCAATTTATAACCGGTTTTAGTCGTCTATTTGAACTGGCCGGCATGGATTACATGCCCAAAATAAAAAACTAGCAAATGGAGCGGGTGCGGGGAATCGAACCCCGATAGCCTGCTTGGAAGGCAGGAGCATTAGCCTTTATGCTACACCCGCAAGGTGCTAGCGTTACGAGTCTATCACAGGTACAGTAGGAGTACTATGCGCGTCGTAATTTTCACTGGCGGTCAACTTCGGTCGGGTCCGGCTGTATCAACGGCCTTAGCTCGCGCCGACCTGATTTTGGCTGCCGATAGCGGCGCAGAGTCCGCTCTGGCTATGGGCCGGCGGCCCGAAGTCGTCATCGGCGACCTGGACTCGCTCAGCTCTCAAACCCAAAGCCGTCTCAAAGAATCCGGCACTAAATTTAAGGTGGCACCAACGGCCAAAGACGAAACCGACACGGAGCTCGCCATCGCCTACGCCGCCGACCAGGGCGCCACCAGCATTACCGTCCTCGGCGGCATCGAGGGCGACCGCCTCGACCATGTGTTGGCCAACGTCTTGCTTCTGGCCCACACCAGCGTCCCCATGACGCTCGCCAGTGGCGGCACCAGCGCCTGGCTCGCGGACGGCCCCACCGAGGTCGACGTGCCCGGCGCTATTGGCGATACCCTATCGCTCATCCCGCTGGCGCCCCGGGTGGCCGGCGTCACCACGAGCGGACTGCATTACGCCCTGGCTGACGCCACGCTCCAGATGGGCAAGACTCTGGGCATCAGCAATGTCCTTACGGATCCCGTGGCTCATGTGGCTTTCACGCACGGCCGGTTGCTTTTTGTGCATACCCGTCCTATTCTTACCTAGTCATATCAATTGGGGAGCTTGCTTGAGCGGGCTGAGAGGGTGGCTGAAGTCACCGACCCACTGAACCTGTTGCGGATAATGCCGCCGAAGGGAATTTGAACCATGCGTAACCGCATTCCTATTATTATTGGCATAATCGTGGTGGCCATTGCCGCCTGGACGGTCTGGCGGTTCGCGCCCCATAAAGCCTCACCACCCGCAGCCCGGCTGCAAACCGTCACCGTGGCGCTCGACTGGACGCCCAACACCGACCACACCGGCATGTACGTCGCCCAGGCCAAAGGTTGGTACAAGGAGCAGGGGATTGACCTCAAAATCTTGCCGTATTCATCAGACGTCACGAGCAGCACGCTCCTCGATACCGGTAAGGCCGACGTTGGCATCGTATCAACCGAAGACATCGTAAGCGGCCAGGCTAAGGGCCACCCGCTCACCGCTATCGGCGCCGTACTCCAGCACAACACTTCCGGCCTCATCGTCCGCGCCGATTCGGGCATCACCACCCCCAAAGACCTAGACGGCAAAACCTACGGCGGCTGGGGATCGCCGCTCGAGACGGCCGTCGTGGGGGCCATCATTAAGAACGCCGGCGGTCAGGGTACGGTCAAAAACGTCACGCTCGACGTATCGGCCATGCCGGCCCTCGAAAGCCGCAAAATCGACGTAGTGTGGGTGCTAGCCGGCTGGGAGCTCATTCAAGCAAAGCGTGACGGCCTCGCCAACCATTTCTTCCCTGTCACTAAGTATGGCATCCCCGACTCGCCCACCCTGTCGTTTACCGTCGCGCCCGATAAACTAAAGACCCAACCCAACCTCCTCAGCCGGTTTATGAAAGCCACGGCCCAGGGTTACGAATACGCCCGCCAGCACCCACAAGAGTCCGCCCAGATTCTCATCAAGGGTACGCCCAAGGGCACGTTCCCAGACGAAGGCCTCGTTATCGAAAGCCAATCCTATGTGAGCACGCAGTACGCCGACGCCGGCGGCAAATGGGGGACGGAGAACGCCACTGCCTGGAAAAACTACACGCAGTTCTTGCTGGGTGCCGGCACGGTCACCGACGCTTCAGACAAGCCGGTTACTACCCTCAATATCCCAGCCCTCTACAATAACCAGTTCGTACAGTAGGAGGACGTGATGAAAGTTGGCTGCCGGTTTTCGCTCTACCCCATGACCGATAATTACGAACACGTCATCCTCGAGGCTATTAGCGGCCTCAAGGCCACGAAAACCCTGGAAGTCGAAACAGGGGACATTAGCACCATGTTAAACGGCCCAGCCGAAGAAGTGTTTGCCGCCGTGCAAGCGTGCTTCACCAAGGCGGCTAAGCTAGCCGGTCATGTGGTGGTGACCGCTACATTCTCGCACGGCTGCCCCGGCGAGCCCGATGGCGTATGCGACCCGCGCTCACACCAGCAGCCTGCGGCCGGCACCAAGATCGCCCGACCCAAAGCCGCCGGTGTACCGGCCTCCGCTCAATTTGCACTTTATCCACTCGATTCACCGACCTACATGGACACGATTTATGGCCAAATTGAAGCCGCCAAGAGCTACGCCAAAGTGACCCCCGAGCATTTCTGCACTCGGCTCGACAGCGATGCGGCCGATATTTTTGCGGTACTTTACACCTCGCTCTCAGCCGGCGCGGCGGCTGCACCTCACGCCGTAGTAACAGCGACCGTCTCCAAAAAATAGCTATGAAGGCCGCCGCGATCACCGCCAAAAATTTGTCCAAACACTTTGACGCCTCTGGTGCTTCTCTCGAAGTGCTGCGCGGAGTAGAACTGCAGGTGGCGGCCGGCGAATTTGTGTGCCTGCTTGGGCCCAGCGGCTCGGGCAAGAGCACGTTGCTGCATTGCTTGGCCGGTCTCGACGAGCCGAGCAGCGGCACCGTGACAGTAGGCGGCCGCACGGGACAGGAGCTGCTCGGTGCGTCTGGCTACGCCATGCAAAAGCCACTCTTGCTGCCCTGGCGCACCGTTCGCGACAATGTAATGCTCGGACCAGTCCTGGCCGGCCGGACGCGCGCCAGTGCCGCCCACGCCGCCGATGAGCTACTGGGGCAGTTTGGCCTGGCCGCCTTCGCCGACCAATATCCCGGCGTCCTTTCGGGCGGCATGGCCCAAAAAACCGCCCTGCTCCGGGCGGTGCTCTACAATTACGATTAGTTATTGCTCGAT
>DATAMV010000101.1:0-5735 GCA_036266515.1 Candidatus Saccharimonadia bacterium | reverse complement strand
TGAAAAGGCCGAAGCTGAAGCTGCTCCCGCCGAAGCTTAACTACGCCGACGAAGCGCTCTGATACACTTATGTTGACGAGCGCTTTTTGATTACGCGCTAACCAAGGATCATAATCATGGACCAAACGCAGACCTCCTACCGTGATAGCCAAAAACAATTGGCCGAATTTTTGGCGGCGTCCACCGACTATGCCTCGGCCGAGTACATCGCCAAAACCAAAGAGCTCAGCCGCATCAATGACGTGTTGAAGCTTTATGACGCCATCTCGGACAGCGAGCGCCAAATCATCGCTACCAAGGAGCTTCTCGACGACCCCGATCTGCACGAGGACGCCGAGGCCGAGCTACGCGACCTCGAGAAGCGCCTCAATACCAGCCGCAGCGAGCTGCAAGTGGCGCTCGCGCCCAAAGATCCGGCCGACGACAAGAACGCCATCATCGAAATCCGAGCCGGTGCCGGCGGCGACGAGGCTAGCCTCTTCGGCGGCGAACTCTACCGTATGTACGCCCGCTTCATCGAGCTCGCCCACCCCGATTGGCGGATCGAACTTATAAGCGAAAGCCCCAGCGAAGTCGGCGGCTACAAGGAAATTATTTTCGAAGTAAAAGGTGACGAAGCCTACGGCTGGCTCAAGTACGAGTCCGGCGTTCACCGCGTGCAGCGGGTACCCGAAACCGAGTCCGGCGGCCGCATCCACACGTCCACGGTCACCGTAGCCGTACTGCCCGAAGCCGAAGAAACCGACCTCGTCATTAATGAGTCCGACCTGCGCATTGATGTATACCGTTCGAGCGGCCACGGTGGCCAATCCGTGAACACCACCGACTCGGCCGTACGCATTACACACTTGCCCACTGGCCTGGTTGTCACCTGCCAGGACGAAAAGTCCCAGCTCAAAAATAAACTCAAAGCTATGAACGTGCTGCGCTCGCGGCTTTTGGCCATCAAGCAGGAAGAAGAGCAAAAGGCCAACCGCGATGCCCGCCTCTCGCAGATCGGCACTGGCGACCGCTCCGAAAAAATCCGCACGTACAACTTCCCGCAGGACCGCGTCACCGATCACCGCATCGGCCGCACCCAGCACGGTCTGCCCGGCTTCATGCTCGGGGCTATTGGCGACATGCTCGAAGCCCTGCGCTCCGAAGACCTGCGCCTCAAGCTGGAGCAGGCAGCCGCGTGAGCCCCCGTCCCGCCATCACCAGCCTCGCCAACCCCGCCGTTAAGGCCCTCTACACACTGCGCAAACGCGCCGACCGCGACGACCAGGGCTTGTTTCTGATAGAAGGTTACCGCGCCGTCACCCGGGCCATGGATACGGGATTTAAGCTCCAGGCGCTCTACATTTGTCCCGAGTGGTACCTGGGCGGCCACGAAGATGAGGTGGTTGCCCGGGCTGAGGCCGAGGGCGCCAAGATTATCCAACTAGGTCAGGCCGCCTTTGCCAAGGCCGCCTACCGTGACCGCCCCGAGGGCCTGCTCGGCGTCGGCCGGCAATGGCACACGACGCTGGGCGAACTTGAGCTGCCCGAAAACCCGTTCCTCATTATTGTTGAATCTATCGAGAAGCCGGGCAACCTCGGTACTATTCTGCGCTCAGCCGATGCTACGGGCGCCGACGCCGTGATCGTCTGTGACGCCGTCACCGACCTGTTTAATCCCAATGTAGTACGCGCCTCCACCGGCGTTATGTTTAAAGTACCAACGGTCGTGACCACCACCGAAGAGACGCTCGCGTTTGTGAAAGAGCACGGTATTAAAACCATTGCCGCCACACCCGCAGCTACCGAAAATTACACCAATGCTGACCTGCGCGGGCCGGTAGCGCTCGTGATGGGCAGCGAACAATTCGGCCTCACCGACACGTGGTTGAACGCAGCCGACCTGCCGGTGCGCCTGCCCATGATGGGCCTGGCCGATTCACTCAATGTATCTGCGGCCACTGTCGTGCTCGCTTACGAGGTACTGCGTCAGCGGAGTGCCAAGTGAGCACCGTTCGCGAAGCCCTCAGCGCCGCCATCAAATTTCTTGAGACCCAAAAAATTTCCGGCGCCCGCCTCGATACCGAGCTCCTACTGGCGCACGCCATGCGCAAAGACCGCACTTGGCTGCTCGCCCACGATGATGCCGAGCTCACGACGTTTCAGGAAGCTGATTTCGAATCATTCATTTCCCGCCGCTCGGAACACGTCCCAGTGGTCCATCTCACGGGAACGCGCGAATTTTACGGCCTGGATTTTGCCATTACGCCAGACGTCCTGACTCCGCGGGTCGAAACCGAGCAGATGGTGGAATGGGCCGTGAAGCACGCGCCCAAAAATTCCCGCCTCATCGACATTGGCACCGGCTCGGGCGCTATTGCTGTAGCCATCGCCCGCCACCGACCGGATCTTGCTATCACCGCCACTGAAGTGTCGCCGGCCGCCCTCAAGGTCGCCCGTGCCAACGCCAAGACTCACGACGCAGACATTGCCTTCGTGGAATCAAACCTCTGGGACAAGGTGTCCGGTCAGTTCGAAACTGTCGTCACCAACCTACCCTACCTCCGCGACGACGCCGAGCTCATGCCCGAAGTCACCAAAGAACCAGCCGTGGCCCTCTTTGGCGGCGCCGACGGCCTCGACCTTTACCGCCGCTTTATCGCCGGCCTGCCTCAGCATCTGACCCCCGGCGGCTTCCTCTTCACCGAATGCGACCCCTGGCAGCACGAAGACCTCATTGCTGAGGCTCAAAAAAGTAACCTCGCTCCGATTGAGCAAGGCTACTTCATTCTTGGATTCACAAGGAGTTCTTGATGCCTTTAGCAGCCCTCTTCAGTATTCTAGCGACTGCACTCGCCGTCGTTAGTTACGCCATCTATATTCACAAGATCCGTCAGGGCCACACGAAGCCTCATGCATTTTCATGGTTTATTTGGGCCATCATCACCTACATTGCCGGCGCCGCCCAGCTTTCCGCTGGGGGCGGCTTAGGCTCGCTCGTGGCGTTCACCACCGGGACAATCTCGCTCTGGATTTCCTATCATTCATTTCGCAGCCGTGCTATTACCATCACCCGACAAGACTGGGTAAGTCTCGTCGTTGCCCTCGCGGCAATCCCAGTGTGGGTGGCCACGAAGAATCCCCTTCTGTCGGTAATTATCATCTCCGTAATTGACCTCGTGGCTTTCTGGATCACAATCCGCAAATCTTACCATCTGCCCTATTCGGAAAATCTGACTCAAAGTGTGCTAAGCACCATTAAACATATGCTAACAATTGCAGCTCAACAACAGATTAATCCCGTCACCGTCCTATACCCAGCTTCACTAGCTATGACAACCGCTGGATTTACCGTCATGCTGATCATACGACGGGCTCAGGTCCCGCCACCACCCGATCAGGCTTAGCTGCCGGACGGCGAGACCTCAAGCGTCGCGTTGAGCGTGATGGTCTTGCCGTCGCGCAACACCGTAATCGTGACCTTATCGCCCACTTTGTGCTTGCCGATCAGCGACTGCAAGCTATGTGAGGCATCGAGTTTGTCGCCCCCCACTTTTGTAATAATGTCGCCTTCTTTCACCCCGGCCTTGTCGGCCGGCGAACCCGCCACTACCCCGGGGTTGTTGTCGTCGGCGGCCTGCACCCACGCACCCTGGCTGACCGGCAGGTTGTTAGCCGTGGCGGTTTGCGTGTCGATCTGGACATAGCGTACGCCCAGATACGGCCGCACAATTCTCCCAGCCGTCTTCACGCTGGCAATTTGCGCCTTCACGTCGTTGATCGGGATGGCGAACCCAATGTTTTGGGCACCTTGGCCCGCCACTGCCGTATTCATACCCACGACTTGCCCGTCCAGATTCACCAACGGCCCGCCGGAGTTGCCGGGGTTGATGGCCGCATCGGTCTGCAAAGCATTATCCACCTCCTCAGAGCTGGCACCTGCCCCGTCGCCGGCCGTGAGCCCACGGCCAATGCCGGAAATTACACCTTCAGTCACGGTGTTTTGGAACTGGCCCAGGGCGTTGCCAATCGCCACCACTTTCTGGCCAACCTTCACCGCACCAGAATCGCCAAGCGATACCGTCGGTAAATTACTCGCAGTAATGCGTACGAACGCCACATCATTGACCGTATCGCGAGACACCACCCGCGCCGAATAGGTCTTGCCGTTACTGGTGACCACCGTGTAGTTCGCCGTGGCGTCTTCCACCACGTGGCGGTTCGTCATGATCAGACCGTCGCTCGTGAGTACCATGCCAGTGCCAGCACCGTCCACCTGCTGCATGCTGCCAAAAAAGCCGCGTGTCAGCGCCTTTGAGGTAATCGACACCACGGCCGGGCTCACCTTCCCCGCCACATCAATTACCGCCGAGCTTTCCTGCACCACCAGCTGTTTCTTATCCACCGGGATCGCACTCGCAAAGTAACGCACATAGCTGTAAGAACCGAGCATGCCGCCCACCAGCCCCACGACCAGCGCAGCCGCTACTACCACCCCACTCACCGGCAGTTTGCGGCGATAGCGGGCCGGTGGCTTCGGCACTACTAACTTATCGTCGTGATCATCCATTGCGGCTCCCTCTTAGGTCTTGAACTTATTATTCCATAGTCCAGTTTGCCCTGCGACCCTGAGAAGATTCTTAAAAAGTGGCTCTTTAAGGATTACCGTGCCAGGAGGTGCCGAGAAGCACTATGGCAATGAGTACAATCGCAATAATCATGTACTCGGCTAGCCGCGCCCGGCTCAGGGTCCCCTGACGCGACGACGCCAAAATGCTGCCGAATACATAAGTGAGAGCCGTAAGAATCAGCGCGGGCTGCGGCACCAGCACATAACCGCCCTGCTGCGTGTAGGTAATAAGCCATAGTGAAAGCACCCATGCTACCTCGGTGGCGATCACGCCCCAGGTGGCGGCCATGACGCCGGCCGAACGGTCACCCCGCAACTTGAGAGTCCCATACACGCCGGCATAGGAGCCGCCCCACACCAGCACTAGCGTCAACCAAACCGGCAGCCCCCACGTGGGCGTCGCGGCCATCAGAAATATGGCCTCAAACATCACGCCTTGCACCACGAGAAGTGCCGGCAGGCTCGTGGAGACTTGGTGTGGCTCGCGGTCGCGCCACACCAGCCAGCCAGCGTACAAGAGCGCCACTACGGCCTGACTGACCTCTCGCAGCATCAGCGCGATGATGAGCGTAATGCTTACGGCCATCACCAGGCCCGGCAGCCGTTCCCAAATCTCAGCCTTGGCCTTGGACACCAGCGGCCGGCCCCACCAGCCACGCAGTTCGATCGCCATAATCACAAGCGCGCCCAGCCACCACCAGCCAGACCGCGATCCGAGCTCAAATGCCAACATCGCCTGGATGATAGCCAGTCCAAGCCCTACCCAAGTTTTTGAGGGCAGACTAGCCAGACGTGCCAGTTGGTTTGTAATCGCTACCAAGAATAATCCTTATCTGTGGTGCCGGTACGGTTTGCCCGTTTGCATCCACTGTCGGGGTCGGAGCCGCCACCTTCTGCGCCTTCACGCCAAACCGCTGCTGCAGATAGTTAATGGTGTAGGGCTTCTTCCCGCCAGTATAATCATAGATCACCGTCGTTGCATAGTGGTCGTCGGCGTTTGTGGCGTCCAGAACGTTATAATGGGCCGCCTGCAGGCTCTTCACCACTGCAGCCGCAATTCCTGCCACACCTGAGCCGTTTTGCACCTCGATAGCCGCGTTTTCATCAATGATGTAGTGATCCGAGA
>DATAMV010000100.1:0-6478 GCA_036266515.1 Candidatus Saccharimonadia bacterium | reverse complement strand
CCCCGGATGATCAAGCCGCGATCATCAACAGCCTGGATCAGGGCAAAGCCGTGATGGACGAGATTGACTCACAGGCAGCCACCATTGAGGCCGCCCAAGCCGCCCAGGTCAGCCACGACCGCACCAATGTCCAACGGCTCTCGGATATATCGCGCGACATCAGCGTCGTTACGCTGGTCCTGACGTTGGCGCTGGCGGTAAGTGTGTATTATCTCTACCTCAAAGCCATTCAGGCTGAGCGCCAGCTCGACCGCGCTAAAGACGAATTTGTATCGTTAGCCTCCCACCAGCTGCGTACCCCCGCCACCGGCATTAAGTCGATCCTCTCAACGCTGGTCGCCGGCGATTTCGGATCGCTCAACGAACGCCAGGCCTATTTCCTGCGCCGTGCACTTGAGAGCAATGAACGTGAGTTATCGATTATTGAGGAGCTGCTCAATGTGGCCAAAGCCGACGCCGGGCGGCTCATTCTCAACCCCTCAAGCTTCGAGGTGGGTAAACTCATTAACCTCATCGCCGACGAACAGCGTGGCAGCATCGAGGAAAAGCGCCAGGAGCTGGCCATCCGCCTGCCCCGCCGCCCCTTACGGATGCACGGCGACGAGGAGAAGCTCTACATGGCCATCGGCAACCTCCTAGACAATGCGCGCAAATACACGCCTGAGCTCGGCAAGATCACCATTACTGTCTCTAAGCATTACAACGATATCCACATTGAAGTAGCAGATACCGGCATCGGTATAGACACCGACGAGATTGCCCATATCTTCGATCGGTTTCAGCGCGCCCAGCACGCCATGCAGGGCAATACTGAGGGCGTAGGCCTGGGTCTATACTTGGCGCGCCGTGTCGGCGAACTTCATGGCGGTCTACTCGAAGTGAGTTCCAAACTCGGGAAGGGGACAAAGTTTGTTATGATACTTCCACAGGGAGACTATGATAATGCTAGCGCGTCCCCGGGTGCTCGTAGTTGAAGACGACGACGTCATTCGCGAAATCTACACAATGAAGTTTGAACTGGAAGGTTTTCCGGTAGAATCAGCCGCCAACGGCCAGATCGCGCTCAATGTGGTGGAGGAATTTGACCCGGAAATCATATTACTCGACATGATGATGCCGGTAATGAACGGCCTCGACTTTATGCGCGGTCTTCAGATCGTGCGCCCGGACAAGCAGCCTGCTGTAGTGGTGTTCTCAAACATTTCCGCACCGCAACAAGTAGCATCCGTGATGAAATTGGGCGCCAAGGCTCATTGGACCAAATCTGACTACACGCCGGACCGGGCCATCGATGAACTTATGGCAATCTGGGAAGAACAAAGCAAAGGAGAATCCTCAGCCTCATGAAATTATTAACCGGGCGTGACGTCGCCGACTATATCAAGCAACGCCACGCGCAGACCGTAGCCGGCATGGACCGCAAACCTAAGCTCGCCATCATCCGCTCCAAAGACAATGAAGCCGGCGACCGCTACCTCAAGATGAAGCGCCAGTATGGTGAAGACATTGGCGCGGCCGTAGACCTATATGTCGAAACCTCAGAGACGATTCTGGATCGCATTGCTACGCTCAACGACGACTCCAGTGTTACCGGCATTATCATTCAGCTGCCACTCACCGATCCAGAGATCACCGTCAAGGCCACAGCCGCCGTGGCCCTCGAAAAAGACGTGGACGGCCTGGCGCCCGGCAGCACATTCGAGGCGGCCACGCCCAAGGCGGTGCTGTGGCTGCTGGCGGCTCACGGCGTAGAACTGCGCGGCCGTATTGTGGTGGTGGGGCAGGGGAAACTGGTGGGCAAACCATTGGCCGACCGGCTCGATGCGCAGGGACTCGATGTAGTGCGCTGCGACATTAATACCAAGGACCTCAAAGCCGAAACTATCCAGGCCGACATTTTGTTTACCGGCACGGGCCAGGAGCATCTCATCAAACCTGACATGGTCAAACCAGGCGCCGTGCTGGTAGACACCGGCTCGCCGCGCTACGAATTCGACCCAGCCCTCTACGAGCGCGATGACCTCACCATCACGCCCAACCCGGGCGGCGTCGGTCCCATGACCGTCGTCAGCCTGTTCGACAACCTGCTGATTGCCGCCCAGCGTCAGTAGCGGTAGTGCTCGAGCTTGTACGGCCCGCCGACTTCGCGGCCCAGGTAATCGGCCTGCGCCGGCGTGAGCTCGGTGAGACGGCCCCCCAGCGCCTCCACGTGGATGCGCGCCACCTTCTCATCAAGCTCCTTAGGCAAGCGGTGCACGCTCACGTCGTAGCCGCCCTTCCAGAGCTCTAGCTGCGCCAGCACTTGGTTCGAAAACGACGTGCTCATCACAAACGACGGATGGCCGGTCGCGCAGCCCAGGTTCACGAGCCGTCCCTCGGCGAGCAAAATGATGCGGTGGCCGTCCGGAAAAGTGTATACGTCCACCTGCGGTTTGAGCTCCTCTTTGGCCACGCCTTTGGCTGCATTTAGCGCCGCCACCTGGATCTCCACGTCGAAATGACCAATGTTGCAGACGATGGCCGTATCTTTCATGACCTGCATATGTTCTAGCGTAATAATGTCGCGGCAACCGGTGGTGGTCACAAAGACGTCGCCGCGCGTGGCCGCCTCATCCATCGTTACTACTTCAAAGCCTTCCATCATGGCTTGGAGGGCGCAGATTGGGTCGATTTCGGTCACCAGCACGCGGCAGCCGTATGAAGCCAACGACTGCGCCGAGCCTTTGCCCACATCGCCGTAACCGGCTACCACTGCCACTTTGCCCGCCAGCATCACGTCGGTAGCGCGCTTAATTGCGTCCACCAGCGATTCACGGCAGCCATACTTGTTATCAAATTTACTCTTAGTGACAGAGTCATTAACATTAATGGCGGGAATTTTAAGCAAGCCTGCTTTCACCATACGTTCCAGATGGTGCACGCCGGTGGTGGTTTCTTCGCTCACACCTTTAATGCCGGGGAGCAGCTCCGGGTGCTTCTGGTGCACCAATCCCGTGAGGTCGCCGCCGTCATCCAGCAGCAGGTTGGGGCCCTGGCCGTCCCTGAACTTCAAGGTCTGCTCGGTGCACCACCAGTAGTCGTCCTCGGTTTCGCCCTTCCAGGCAAAAACCGGCACGCCAGCCTTGGCCACAGCCGCCGCCGCCTGGTCTTGGGTGCTAAAAATATTGCACGACGCCCACCGTACCTCGGCGCCCAGCTCCACCAGCGTTTCAATCAACACGGCGGTCTGGATTGTCATATGCAAGCTGCCCGCAATCCGGGCGCCGGCGAGCGGCTTCTGGCCGGCGTGTTCGGATCGCAGGGCCATCAGCCCCGGCATTTCTTTTTCGGCCAGCCGGATCTCCCGCCGGCCCCAGTCCGCCAGAGTTATGTCTGCAACTTTGTAATCGGTTTTAGTGCCAGTTGTGGCCATGTGGTCTCCTCAAACCCCACCAGTGTACCAGGTATAATAGTGGCATGACCATCCGCGCCATGATCCTGGACTTTGACGGCACTTTGGTGACAGCCGATATCTCAGATATTCTGGCGGGCCTGGCCGGCAAACAAGCCGAAAGCGAAGAACTCAACCGGTTGTTTCACGGCGGCCAGCTCCGCGGCCTGGAGGGGCTTGTCCGCCGTATTAATTTTCTGTCCGGCCTGCCCGTCGCCGAGCTCAAGCAGGCGGTGGCCGAGAATGATTTTCTACGTCCCGGCGCCCATGAACTGTTCGCGTTTCTAAAAGCCCGTGGCATCATTTCAATTATTGCCTCCGGAAGCATCGTGCCGCTTCTCGAGGTCTACCAGGCCAAACTCGGCGCCGATTACATCATCGGCAGCCGCCCGATTATCAAAGACGGCCGGCTCGTGTCAATTTCCGCAGCCGAATATTCCGGCCCCGATTACAAAGTCCGCGACTCCAGTATCATCCTGAAGCAGCTAGGCATCCCCGCCTCTGCGGTGGTGGCCATCGGCGACTCACCGGCCGACCGCGGCCTCTTCGAAATGGCCGCCGCCAGCATCGCCATTGACCCAAAGGCCGGCATTGAGCGCGATGCCGACTTCACCATCCGCGGCGACCTCTCGGCGGCCATTCCCATCCTTGAGCGCCTTATGCAGTCAGGCCCGGCGGCGGCGCTCCAAACGCCTTAGCGTAGCGCTCGGCCACCGCCTCGAGCGTAAACACATGCCCCTGCGTACCCGGATGCTCGATGGCATAGGTGGCGCACGCCGCCCCTAGCTGCGCGCATGGCAGCAGCTCCCAGCCTCGGGCGTACCCGTACAAAAAACCGGCCCGGTAGGCGTCGCCGGCGCCGGTCGGGTCAGCCACCCGCTGCGGCTTGACTACGCCGACATTCATTGGGCTGCCCACGACCGTGCCTTCAATCACTGACCCATCACGGCTTAGTGTAGTGATCACGACCGGCACCAGGGCCTTAATTGCCGCTACGCTGCGGCCGGTTTTCTCAGCCAGCGCCATCATTTCATATTCGTTTACAATCAACACCTCGGCTGCCTCGATACCCGCGACGAGGTCTTCGGACGGCAGGTTGCTCACTTGCTGACCCACGTCATAAAGTAGCCGCAGCTTCCAGCGTTTCGCCTGCTTTACTTGCCGCCGCATGGCCGCCGGATCGTGCGGGGATACCACTACGATCGGGTTTTTGGCTTTCCATGACTCAAAACTAAGACTTGAGCTATCCGACATTGCTCCCGGATAGAATCCACCAACCTGGTTCTCGCTAGCATCAGTAATTACATTAAACGTGGCGGTAGGCAACAGGCTGGGATGAACGTAGCGCACATTGACCCCCTGCTCGGCCAGACGCGTCATGTAATCGGCGCCGTCCGGCCCAACACTCCCCAGCAGTATCGGCGATTCACCTAGCATGGCTAGCGAATAAGCGATGTTGGCGCCCACGCCACCGTAGGTAGTAGTATACTTGTCCAGAAAAATCGACACGGACAGGCTATCCAGGTTTTCGGGATGGATATAGTCAACGTACCGTCCGCTAAAACTCATGATACGGTCGATAGCGATTGACCCAGAAATAATGATGGGTGTACGTGCGGCCATGGTCCCCATGGTACCAGATATTCGCAAAATCCGCCGATCTGGAGTATAAAACAGATCTGCGTGACAAACGCAGGCCCGCCCGCGGCTTCCAGCCGCCTGAGCTCCGAAGGAGCATCAATGTCCAGACTCGGGGTCATCGCTCTGCCGATGATCTTCGGTCTCTCACGGTCGTTCGAGGCCCACGTGGCCGACCTTGAGGGACGGGGTTATCCCGTGCAAACGGTCCAGCTCATGGACAGTACACCGTTCTTCCTGCCACAGGTGGCCGGTCCGGGCCACCAGGACCGGCTCAACCGGCTCGCCACCTCCATCGACGACCAGGCCGTCACTGACCGCATCGACGGCGCGATCAGCAGGCTCTACGGCTACTACGCCTGCGACCGGTTCGTGCTCGCCGGGTTCGGCTACGGCGCCATCTCGGCGCTCTACGCTGCCCGTTCGATGACCGTCTCGGGCGTGCTGGGCTGGTACCCGCACCTGGTCTTTCCGGCCGGGATTGCCAAACAGCCGCCGGACCTGGGCGCCCTCACCTGCCCAGTCCGCCTGTTCTACGGCGAGAACGACCCTGAAACGGCCGACTCGCTCGAAGTGGCGCAGGCAGCCCAACGGACGGCGGCGCACGTGGACGTTACGGCGTACCCGCGCGTCGGTCACGCCTTCGCCGACCGGTACGTGCAGGGGCGCATCCGCAACCCGAAGTACAAGGCGGGGGCTGCCGAAGCCTCGTGGCAGGCTGCTCTCACCTGGCTCGCCAATCTCTGAGGCCGGCGAGTCACGCAGAACCGGTCCCGCCGGTGACCTCTTCGGTCACCGGCAGGACAAGCCGCTTTTTGAACCGATTAAGCCGCCGGCTCGGTGGGCGCCGCGACCGACCCGTCTTTTTCCAGCAGCGCCTTTACGCGCTCAGCCACCTGCTTCGGCGTCATTTCAGCTTTCACGATGTAATCATCGGCCGCCATTTTGTAAACTTTGGTGGCCGTTTCCGTGTCGCCCATGTTTGTCAGCACCACCACCTTGGCATCACGGCCATTGGGCTGGCTGCGCAACCGCGACAGCATGTCGAGGCCGTTCATATTGGGCATCATGAGGTCGAGCAAAATAATATCGGGCTGGAACGAGTCAATCAGCTCCAGGCCCGCAGCTCCATCTTCGGCCGTCGCAACAGTGTACCCTTCGGTCTCAAATTTGGTCCGGTACATCTGTACGATGGCCATGTCATCTTCAATAATTGCAACTTTAGTCTTGGTGGTTGTCATGGCCCTAAGTGTACCTCATTTAATTCTTGCTGCAAGAGTTCAGACGGATACGGAACGCTGTAAGGTTTTTAAAGATTGCTTCAGTAAGCGCAGGCCCCGCTGAAGCTCGTCGGAGCTGGTCGTGTACGTGATGCGCACATAATCTTCACGTTTCGAAAACACCCGCGAC
>DATAMV010000099.1:0-2074 GCA_036266515.1 Candidatus Saccharimonadia bacterium | reverse complement strand
CGTTCGGAGCATGGCATCATTGCCGATCCGGTAACGTGCCGGCCATCCGAAAAGCTGCGGGACGTAGATGAGCTTATGAATCGCTACCGGGTTTCAGGAATTCCGGTGGTGGGTGATAACGGTGAACTCGTTGGTATTATTACAAACCGCGACCTGCGTTTTGAAACCAACTTAGACCAACTCGTTGGCGATGTAATGACCAAGGACAACCTGGTGACGGCGGCGCCCGGTACGAGCCTTGAGGATGCCAAGCGTATTCTTGGCGAACACAAGATCGAAAAGGTGCCGATTGTTGATAATAAAGGCATTTTGCGCGGACTTATCACACTTAAAGATATCGAAAAGTCGGTGCGGTTCCCGCATTCAGCCAAAGACGAAGAGGGACGCCTGCTCGTTGGCGCCGCTGTTGGCGTGACCGGGGGTTACGAAGAGCGCGTTGAGTTGCTTGTGGCAGCCGGTGTTGATGCGGTTGTAGTGGATAGCTCGCATGGTCACGCTAAGGCCGTAATTGATGCCGTCAAGACCATCAAGAAGCGCTGGCCTGAACTGCAGGTGATCGGCGGCAACGTCGCAACCTTTGAAGGCGCCAAGGCATTGTGCGAGGCTGGCGCCGACGCCGTGCGTGTGGGCGTGGGTCCCGGTTCTATTTGCACCACCCGCGTGGTCGCCGGCGTCGGTGTCCCGCAGTTTACGGCTATTTATGAAGCGGCCCAGGCTGCAGCACAATACGGCGTGCCAGTAATTGCAGACGGCGGTATCCGTTACAGCGGTGACATCGTAAAGGCACTTGCGGCTGGCGCCGGTACGGTGATGCTGGGATCGCTCCTGGCTGGGACCGACGAATCACCGGGCGAGCTCGAGGTCTACCAGGGCCGGACCTTCAAGTCCTATCGCGGCATGGGCTCACTCGGAGCCATGCGCGAAGGTTCGCCCGACCGCTACTTCCAGTCTAAGGGTGCGAACCTCGTACCCCAGGGCATTGAAGGCCGGGTGCCACACCGCGGTGCTTTAGCTGACTCATTGTTCCAGCTTATCGGTGGCCTGCGCTCGGGTATGGGCTATGTGGGCGCGGCTGATCTGCCCGAGCTCAAGTCCAAAGCCAACTTCCGCCGTGTCACCGCCTCGGGCGTGGTTGAAGGCCACCCGCACGATGTTATGATCACTCGTGAAGCACCTAACTATATGGGCCGCGCTTAAGGCGATAAACGCGGCAATCTATGGATCTAAGCAATGACTCCGTCCCAGTCCGAACAGCCTGAAGCCCGCGAACCCCAGCTTGATAACCTTACGGTCAAGCCGGGCCAGCGGGCTACGCCGTCGCCCCGGCCAATTCCGGATTTTCGACCGGTCCGCCGTAGCCGCTGGCGGGTCTTTAAGCGTCTTTTCGGCTGGATTCTCACGATTGCTGTCCTGTGCGCGGTTATTTATATCGGTTATATCGTTAGTATTGTTGCGAAAATATCAACGAATTCATTCCAACTTGGCTCGCCAAGTGCGGACGCTTCCGGCCGCACGAACGTGCTGCTGCTTGGAGTAGGTGATCCAGGACATGCCGGTGAGGGACTATCGGATACAATGATGGTCGTTAGTTTTGATAGTGTAGGCAAGCATATGGCTTACTTCAGTATTCCGCGCGATCTGCGGGTTGAGATTCCTGGCTATGGTTCGTCGAAAATTAATGCTGCCGATGTGTATGGTGGAGTAAAGCTAGCCGAGCAAACCGTCAGTAACACCCTTCAGGCACCGATTAATTATTACGTTAAGACTGACTTCTCGGGGCTGAAGGGGATTGTTGATGCTGTCGGCGGCTTGGATATTGATGTGAAGGACCACTTGGTCGACACCGAATACCCCTGTGACGATAACCAATACAGAGTATGCGGTCTTGATATTAAGCCTGGTATGCAACATATGGACGGAGCGCGGGTGCTTCAGTATGTACGCTGCCGCAAGGGCACCTGTGGAAATGACTTTGGCCGGGCGGCGCGTCAGCAGGAGGTGATCGGCCTTCTGAAGCCCAAGATTCTCGACTGGTCGCTGGTGTGGCAGCCGGTACGGTTGCAAAAGCTAGTTA
>DATAMV010000098.1:0-4637 GCA_036266515.1 Candidatus Saccharimonadia bacterium | reverse complement strand
GGGGGAGGATGCCAATTTCACCCTCGGAAGTCGTGAGGTGCACCAGCTCAAATTCACCGGCATACTTCACACCCGATAATGTGAGCAGTTCAAACTGCATTACTTCTTAGCTTCCTCTTTTTTGGGCTCTTCTTTTTCTTTCGCCTTGTCCTTTTCGCCGGCAACCACTTCGTCGATGGAGCCCTTCATGTAGAAGGCGCTTTCCGGCATGTCGTCGTGCTTGCCGTCCATGATCTCGCGGACGCCACGGATAGTGTCTTCGAGCTTCACGTATTTACCAGGAGTGTTCAAGAACTTCTCGGCCACAAAGAACGGCTGGGTCAGGAAGCGCTGGATGCGGCGGGCGCGGTCCACGGTCTTCTTGTCTTCGTCGGAGAGCTCGTCCATACCAAGGATCGCGATGATGTCTTGGAGGTCCTTGTAGCGTTGGAGAATGCGCTGCACGTCGCGGGCGGCGTTGTAGTGATCTTCGCCAACCAAGGCTGGGTCGAGGATTGTGGAGCTAGAGTCCAGCGGGTCCACGGCCGGGTACAGACCAAGCTCAGTCAGTGCGCGGCTCAATACGATGGTGGAGTCGAGGTGAGCAAAGGTAGTGGCAGGGGCGGGGTCGGTGAGGTCGTCGGCGGGCACGAACACGGCCTGCATGGAGGTAATGGAGCCAGTCTTGGTCGAGGTAATGCGCTCCTGCAGAGCACCCATTTCCTGCTGCAAGTTTGGCTGGTAACCCACGGCGCTAGGAAGGCGGCCCAAGAGGGCGGATACTTCAGAGCCGGCCTGGGTAAAGCGGAAGATGTTGTCAATGAAGAGCAGCACGTCGCGGCCCTTGTCGCGGAAGCCTTCGGCGAGCGCAAGACCCGAAAGAGCCACGCGCAGACGGGCCCCAGGCGGTTCGTTCATCTGGCCGAATACCAGCGAGGTTTTGTCGAGCACGCCCGATTCTGCCATTTCGTGGTAAAGGTCGTTACCTTCACGGGTGCGCTCTCCGACGCCGGCGAACACCGAGTTACCCGAGTGGAATTTGGCGATGTTGTTGATGAGCTCAGTAATCAGAACCGTCTTACCCACACCGGCGCCACCGAAGAGGCCGACTTTACCACCCTTCACGATCGGGGCGATCAGGTCGACGACCTTAATACCGGTTTCGAGGATCTCGACCTTGCCGGACTGCTCTTCGAGGGTCGGGGGGTCGCGGTGGATCGGGGCCAGGGTCGGGTTCTTGAGGTCTTCTTTGCCGTCGATGGCCTCACCCGTCACGTTGAACATGCGCCCCAAGGTGTCGTCGCCGACGGGCACCGAGATAGGCGCGCCGGTGGCGTTTACTTTTGTGCCGCGGGCCAGACCGTCGGTCGAGCTCAATGCGATGGCGCGCACGGTGGTTTCGCTAAGGTGCTGGGCGACCTCAAGCACGAGCTTGCGGCCGTCGTGGTCCACCTCGAGCGCGTCGTAAATAGCGGGTAGCGTACCTTCGGTAAATTCGGCGTCCACCACCACACCCACTACCTGGATGATGCTGCCGGTTTGTTTCTTATCAGTTGCCATAAATTCTCCTATTGCTTAGAAATTGCTTCAGCGCCGGCAGAAATCTCAGAAATCTCCTGCGTGATTTTGCCTTGGCGGGCGTTGTTAAATAACAGTGTCAGGTCGCTAATGATGTCCGAAGCGTTGTCGGAAGCGTTCATCATGGCGATCATCCGGGACGCCTCTTCGCTGGCGCGGGCCTCGAGCACCGCCTGCAGCACTTCAGCTTCTAGCACACGGCGCACGGCCGTATCAATGAGGTCCTCGGGGGCTGGTTCCATTTCGGCCTGCACGGCGTCTTCGGCCTTGTCTGGGGGCGTCACTGGCAGGACCTGCCGCAGCGCCACTTTTTGGGTAACGGTCGAAATAAAGTCCGTGCTAATCACGTATACCGCGTCAATCTCCCCGGCTTCGTACAGCTCGGTCACTTTCTGCAGCACCGGCAGCGCCACCATGGTGGCCGTGTCGTGGACGTCGGCGTCGAAGCTCGCGATTTCCTCAATGTCCTTGGCACGGGCCACACTAGAGGCCGCCCGCTTGCCGATGGCAATGGCCTTATGAGTACCCGGTACCTCTTTGATGTGGCGGCCGAGCGCGCGGATGACGTTCGAGTTGTAGCCGCCGGCCATGCCGCGGTCGCCCGCGATCACAATCGTCAGCACGTTCTTCACCGGCCGCACCGCAAACAGCGGGTGCGTGGCGGCCACGCTTTGCATGCCCAGGTTGGCTAGCAGCTCGCGGGCAGCCTGCGTGTAGGCCTGGGGGCCGGTCGCGGCCATCTGCGCCCGGCGCAGCTTCGAAGCAGCTACCATCTGCATGGCTTTGGTGATCTGCCGGGTGTTGCGAACCGATTGGCGGCGGCGGTTAATGATCTGCAGGCTTGGCATGGGTGGTTACGCCTTCACCTTAAACGATTTAGCGACTTCTTCGGCAATCTTTACCACTTCGGCCACGGTCTCGTCGGAGGGCTTGGAGCCTTCGTTTAGGGTGTCCATGATCTTGGCGTGGCTTTGCTTCATGCGCGAGAGCAGGTCGGTGACGGCCGCGGCCACTTTGTCCGACGGCACGCCGTCGAAGGCGCCCTTGGTGGCAGCCAGAAGCATCACGACCTGCTGGGCCACCGAATAGGGGCTGTATTGCTTCTGCTTGAGCACTTCGGTGAGCAAGCGGCCGCGGTCGATGCGCTTCTTGGTGTCTTCGTCCAGGTCCGAGGCAAACTGCGAGAAGGCAGCGAGTTCGCGGAACTGGGCGAGCTCCACGCGAAGGCTACCGGCCACGCTCTTAGTGGCTTTAGTTTGGGCAGCGCCACCCACGCGCGATACCGACAGACCCACCGAAATGGCCGGGCGGATACCCTGGTAGAACAGGCTCGATTCCATGAAGATCTGGCCGTCGGTAATGGAAATCACGTTGGTCGGGATGTAAGCCGAGATGTCACCGGCTTGGGTTTCAATGATCGGCAGGGCGGTGAGAGAACCTGCGCCCAGGTCGTCGCTGAGCTTGGCGGAGCGCTCGAGCAAGCGAGAGTGGAGGTAGAACACGTCGCCCGGGTAAGCTTCGCGGCCCGGTGGGCGGCGGAGCAGCAAAGACATCTGGCGGTAGGCCACAGCGTGCTTGGACAGGTCGTCATAAATAATGAGACCGTGCTGCTTGTTGTCGCGGAAGTACTCGCCCATGGCGGTACCGGCGTAGGGGGCGAGGTAAAGCAAGGCGGCTGGGTCGGATGGGGAAGTGGCGACCACAATAGTTTGGTCCATCACGCCCTCAGCCTTGAGGCGCTCAACGAGAGCCGCCACTTTGGACAGCTTCTGGCCGACGGCTACGTAAATGTTGACCACACCGGTCTTTTGGCGGCCCTGGTTGATCATGGTGTCGATAGCGATGGCGGTTTTACCGGTTTGGCGGTCACCGATGATGAGCTCGCGCTGGCCGCGGCCGATCGGCACCAGGGCGTCGATGGCGATGAGGCCGGTGGCCATAGGCTCGTGCACGCTCTTGCGCTGCATCACGCCTGGGGCGGTGCGCTCGATGAGGCCGGTTTGCTTGGCCTTAATCTCGCCCAGACCATCCAGCGGGCGGCCCAGCGGGTCGACCACGCGGCCGAGCAGCTCGGGACCCACCGGCACTTCGAGCACTTTACCGCTGAGGCGGACTTTGGCACCGGCGCGCACGCCGGTTTCTTTGTCCATGAGCACCGCGCCGATTTCGTCTTCGAGCAAGTTCAGGGCGAAGGCGCGGGCTACGCCGCCTTCGGTCTCGACCTCGAGCACTTCGGAGTAGCCGGCGCCGCGCAGGCCGTAAATCCAGACCACGCCGTCACCGACGCGGGTCACGACACCGGTCTCCTGCAGGTTCTCGGTGGAACGCAGGCCTTCGATGGCATCCTGCAGCTCGCGGCTTAATTCTTTGACGTTCAAATCACTCATAATCTTCTCCTAGTATCCTCCATGTACAAACCGGGCGAGCTTGCGGCGGACCGTAGCATCAATTTCGGCGCCGGGTACCTCTACGCGGACCCCGCCAATGACGTCACGGTCTACCACCATTTCAAGCTCGAGGTTGTGTGCCCCGGTTTGTTCTTTAATGTATGACTTCACTTCGGACTCAGCCGCCTCAGATAGTTTCCGGGCCGTGGTAATGCGAGCGTACACATAGCCTTCACGGGCCATAACTCCCGCCACGTCCTCGGCCAAATACTTGGTCTGGCGCGCCCGGCCGGTATCTTGCAGCCACGCCGCCGCCTGCTTCAGGGCATCTTTGCGCCCATCGCGCAGCTTGCTGGCCACAAACGCCGCAACTTGTCCGCGAGAAGCCATAGCTACTTCGCCTCCAAGCTGCGGCGGATGAGGGCCGCGTCTTTGCTGTCGTCGAGTTTTTCGCCGAGAATCGTTTCGGTCGCTTCTGCCACCAGCTTGGTGGTGTCGCTCTTGAGCGTCTGGCGGGCAGCCAGCACGTCGCGGTTGAGTTGTTCGCGGCCTTCATTCATCATGCGCTCCACCTGGCCGGCAGCCTTGTGGCGTGCCTCTTCGAGCTGGTCATTGGCACTGGCGTGGGCACTGGCGAGAATTTCCTCGGCGGCTTTGCGCGCCTCAGTCACGATCTCGCCGGCCTTGTCCTCG
>DATAMV010000097.1:0-1568 GCA_036266515.1 Candidatus Saccharimonadia bacterium | reverse complement strand
GAATTAGCTGGTAGAGTAGCATCCAACAAAAAAATCTACCAAAACATATTCAATAATTAGTCAACATTAGTAAGGAATTTATCTAATGAACAAGCTGAAGACCACCCTTGTGGGTCTGTCGCTCACTGTTGCCGTAGCTGTGCCGGCTGCCGCTATCGCGGGAAACCACCACTACAACGACAACCACAAACACAACCAAGACAACAAACACGACAACCACAAGAACGACAAGAAAAACGACAACAAAGACAACAAGGACTGCGACAACGGCGGCGGGAGCGGCAACGGTACCCCCACCCCAACTCCCACTCCGACCCCGAGCGTAACCCCCACCCCGACTCCTACGCCGGGTCAGGGCGAAGTGCTCTCGACCTCCACGGTGGAACTGCCCACCACCCTTCCCGTCACGGGTGCCGGAAGCGGCCTCGTGTTCGTGATCGCCGGTGGCAGCGCGCTCGCTGGTTACCTGTTGACCAAGCGCCGCTTTAGCTAAAAAAGCTAAACCCCACCAAAAGCCCCGCCTCAGCGCGGGGTTTTTGGTTATCGTGTACAATATCGGCATGGGCAAAAAGCGTAAGAGTAAAACACAATTCAGTACTCATATTCTCAGCTGGTTTATCCCACACCGTCACAATGACCACCGCCCGCACCTAATCCGCGCTCACGGCCTGGCCATTATGGCGTTTTTGATCATTGGCGTGCAGATTACTGCCAACTTGCTCAAGCCGGCCGACATTCGTGTCCTGGCCTATGCCACCGACATTACGCCGGTGGATTTGTTTAACCAGACCAACCAGCAGCGCATTGCCAATGGCCTGCCGGCCTTGCGCATGGATAGCCGCCTCAATCAAAGTGCAGCGCTCAAGGCCCAAAACATGTTTGCTGAAGATTATTGGGCGCACGTATCGCCCAGCGGCATCCAGCCGTGGTACTGGTTTACCCAGGCCGGCTACCACTACACCTACGCCGGCGAAAACCTGGCCAAAGACTTCGACACCACTTCCGGCGCCATCCAGGGTTGGATGAATTCGCCCGGCCACCGCGCCAACATCTTAAACGCCAACTACACCGACGTCGGTTTCGCCGTCGAAAACGGCACGCTCGTAGGCGGCCAAACCACCTTGATTGTGGCCCACTATGGCGCCGAATCCAGCGGCACAAATGTCACGGCCGTGGTGCAGGCCACACCCAAACCCACACCCAAGCCGGTGGTAGCGTCGGCCACTGCTACTCCCACGCCCACTCCTACGCCGACCCCTGCCCCCACGCCGGCCCCCTCGCCGTCGCCGAGTGCCACCGCCACACCCAAGCCGGTGGTAGCCGTGGCCAGCCCCACGCCGGTCGCGCCACCTCCGCAGCAGTACAGCCTATTTAGGCCGCTCTCGATCATCCGCACGCTCAATTTTGGCACGCTCGTGACCCTCGGCCTGCTCATTATTCTGCTCGTTGTCTATGTATTGACCCACCTCACCGTTTGGCGCAAAGGCCTCGGCCGGTGGCGCAGCAGCCACTACCGCTTGTTTGCTGCCGCCCAGGTATCGGCCCTTACCATCGCCATAATTTTGCTC
>DATAMV010000096.1:0-1950 GCA_036266515.1 Candidatus Saccharimonadia bacterium | reverse complement strand
GTGACCCAAACCCGACGCTCACCGGCACGATCACGGGCCTCAAGAATGGTGACAACATCACTGGAACCTATTCGACCACGGCGACTCCGGCCAGCCCAGTGGGCACGTATCCCATCACGGCCACGCTGGTTGATCCAACGTCGAAACTCGGTAACTACACCGTAACCAACAACCCTGGCACGCTCACCGTTAATCCGGCTCCGCTGACCGTGACTGCCGCCAACGCGACCCGCCTCTATGGTGACCCGAACCCGACGTTCACCGGCACCATCACCGGCCTCAAGAATGGCGACAACATCACGGCGGTTTATGCCACTACAGCTACAGTGCTCAGCCCGGTGGGAACATATCCCATCACGCCTGGTCTGATTGATCCGGCGGGCAAGCTCGGCAACTACACCGTGACCTCCGTAAACGGCACGCTGACCGTCGCTCCTGCACCGTTGATTGTGACCGCGGCCAACGCGACGCGTGGCTTCGGTCAGCCGAACCCGGTGTTCACCGGTACCATCGTGGGCATCAAGAACGGTGATAACATCACAGCAACTTACAGCACACCTGCCACTCAGAACAGCCCGGCGGGCACGTATCCGATCATTCCTGCGCTCTCTGACAACGGCAGCGGCGCACTGGCTAACTACGCTGTCACCAGCATCAACGGTACTCTGACCATCTCGCAGGTAACGTTGACGGTGACCGCGGCCAACGCCAGCCGGCTCTATGGCGATCCAAACCCGGTCTTTACCGGCACCATCACTGGCATCTTGAACGGTGACAACATCACTGCGACTTACGCGAGCCCGGCTGATCCGACCAGCCCTGTGGGAAGCTATCCGATTATCCCCACGCTATCTGACAACGGCACTGGCGCTTTGGCGAATTACGTGGTGGTCGTGAACAATGGCGTCCTCACCGTGAATCCGGCGCCACTAGTGGTTACGGTTGACAGTCTCAGCCGCCTCTACGGTGATGCGAACCCGGTTTTCACGGGCTCGATCCTGGGAATCAAGAACGCTGATCCCATCTCCGCAACCTTCAGTACCACGGCCGATCCGACCAGCCCTGTGGGAACTTATCCCATCGTGGCGACTCTGATCGATCCCGCGGCCAAACTGGGCAACTACGTTGTGACCATCAACAACGGCACGCTGACGATTAATCCAGCGCCGCTGAGCGTGAGCGCCAACAACGCCAGCCGCCTCTTCGGCACGCCTAACCCGCCGTTCACCGGAATCATCGCGGGTATCAAAAACAGCGATCCGATCACGGCCACGTACTCCACCACTGCGATTGCAACCAGTCCGGTAGGTACGTATCCCATCACGGCCGCCCTGCTCGACCCGGCCGGCAGGCTCGGCAACTACACCGTAACCTCAACTGATGGCACGCTAACCGTGAACGCCGCACCCACCGCGAACTTCCTGTTCGTAAATAACCAGGCTGCCACCGGCAACAGCATCAACGGCTACTCCGTCGCCGCGAATGGTTCGCTCACCGCACTTGCGGGCTCGCCGGTTCTCACTGGTGGTCTGGGAGCGAACGCAGCTTGCTCGTCTGTGAATCGCGTGGCCCTGAGCGCCGGCAACAACCTGCTGTTTGTTTCCAACGGTGGCGACCGGACTATCAGCGCCTTCGCAATCGATCCTGCGAGCGGCGCGTTGACTGCAGCAGCCGGTTCGCCTTTTGCCTCCGGTCTCACGCTCGACGCGTGCAGCGGAATTTCGCTGAGCGCCTCGCCTGACGGTCGCTTCCTCATGGCCTCAAGCAACGGTCAGATCATTACCTACAGCATCGGTGCAGGCGGCGTATTGAGCCCGCTCTTCACCGCTGCCAACTCTGTAACCCCGAATGCCGCGATGAAGATCTCGGCGAACGGGCAGTTCCTGGCAGTTTCCAACGGTGCCAGCGTGTCGGTGTACTCGATCAATGCGGATGGTTCGCTGCTCGCAG
>DATAMV010000095.1:0-3178 GCA_036266515.1 Candidatus Saccharimonadia bacterium | reverse complement strand
GTAAGCTTATTACCCAACAGCGCCAGCGCTAGGCCCAGCGCGCCCATTACTTGTCCGATGACCCAAAACCGCATCGTCACCTTAGTCTCGGGCCAGCCAATGGCCTCAAGGTGATGGTGAAGCGGCGCCGATAGAAAAATCTTCTTGTGGCGGATCTTCTTCGAAAGAATCTGGATGGCGCTCGATGCTCCTTCCACCACAAACACGGCCGCAATGATCGGAAATACTACGACGGTATTCGTAAGCATTACTATCACGCCCAGCGCTGTACCCAGGCCAAACGCACCTGAGTCGCCCATGAAGAAGCGGGCCGGGTAGATATTAAACCAGGTAAATGTAAGGAGCGCACCTACCACCGTGGCACAGAAACCGGCGATGCCGTAATTACCCTGGAAGTACGAAATCACGGCGTAGGCGCCGTAGGCCGTTGAGAGCAAGCCACCGCTTAGGCCGTCGAGGCCGTCGGTAATGTTGACCGCATTGGCCGTAGATATCACAAGTGCTACAAATAACGGCATGTACAACCAGCCGATGCTGAAGTCGCCCACTGCTGGAATGTGAATCAGGTTGTAACCCAATTTGTAGTAAAACCACAGGGCCCCAATGACCGCTACCCCAAGAATTAGGCTAAATTTAATCTTTGCCCGCATGCCGGCCACTCCCAGCTTCGTTCCCGAGGCCCGGATGTTGAGGTAGTCATCAAATAACCCAACCACCCCCGCAGCAACCAGCGTAAACAGCGGCAGCCAGGTTTGATTGCGGGAGAAGTTAAACAAGAGCGTAATGATGGCGATCGCCACAATCGTGACCGCGCCACCCATCGTCGGAATGTTGCCTTTGTGCTTGGCGGCGTGCAGCTTCGCGTAAATCGGCGCTTTCTCGCCCGTGACCGCTTCGGTGCGCTGCTGCTTCCAGAATTTGTATTTAAACGCCAGCTTCGTATAAATCGGCGTCAGCGCCATGGACAGCGCAAACGACCCGAAGGCCAGGATGCCTACTCGCGACAGGGAGGTTATTTCCTGCGCGTGAATGAAGTTAATTGTAGGGATGAGAGAGGAGAATATCATCATAGTTATCCGTTATTTTAACATACCTGTTAAGAGCTCGGCGGGATGCCGTAATAGCTAAAGAGCCAACGCACCACGTCGCCAAACACCGGAACGGTCGTGTATTCGGCGTAGCCGCAGGCCACGCTATCACAATTCACGTTCGGCTCATTAATACGAACCATCACAATAAATTTCGGATTATCGGCGGGCGCGAACCCAATAAATGATCCAATGTTGGCGCCGTCAACATACCCGGTGCCGTCTGATTTCGGGATCTGGGCGGTACCGGTCTTGCCGGCAATCTTGTAGCCCGGGTTCTCGCGGGCTGCCAGATACCCCGACCCGTGTTGTACCACCACTTGAAGCATGGCATTAAGGCTCGCAATCGAGGAGGGGCTCATCACATGGCTCGTTACTACCTTGGGTTTGGCCGGCGTCACCGTGCCATCGAGATTCATGATGCCGTCGATCAGGCGTGGCTGGTACAGCGTGCCGCCGTTGGCGATCGCAGCCATCGCCTCGGCCATTTGGACCATCGTGACGCTCATGCCTTGGCCAAACGTCATGTTGGCATAAGTAACATCGTTGCCAGCGGCGTTGCTTGGTTGTACCAACGACCCCGCCGCTTCACCCGATTGCTCAATGCCGGTCCGGGTGCCGAAACCAAAGTGCTTGGTGAAGTAGTCATAGAGAAGCTTTTTGCCGTTTAGAGTGATCTTTTCGGCATTGCCGCCCATCATCCGCAGCACAAACATCACCCCGGTGTTAAGCGAATTCTTGAGCACATCGGTCATGGTTTTATTCTTGCCCGGCTTGTCACCTTCGGCGTTACAGACTTGGCGGTCGTCCACCTTCACGCAGCCCGGGTCGTCGTAGGTGGTGTCCGGTGTAACCTTGCTCTGATCAAGTCCGGTCGCCATCGTAAACGCCTTCATACCCGATCCGGGCTCAAATTGGTTCGACACCACCTGATTCTCGAACACGCTATAATCCGTGACCGTGTTATAAGAATTGGGATCATAGGTGGGATAATTGGCCATCGCCCGGACCGCCCCAGTTGGATCCATCACGATAATACTGCCAGATTTGGCCTTCACCTTCTCCACCTGCGAAGCTAGTTCCTGCTCGGCCATCGCCTGAATGTTGCGGTCAATGGTGAGTACATAGCTCGTGCCGTCTTTGGGCGGTTTCACCACGTTGTTGGCGGTAGCAATTGGAATACCGTGGGTGTCGGTTTTGGCGGCCAGTTGGCCAGCGGTACCAGCCAGGGCGTCGTCTAGGTACCCTTCGACGCCGTATTGTCCCGCGCCATCGGCGTTCACAAACCCAAGTACCTGAGCGGCCAGTGGGCCTTCTGGGTAGCTGCGGTAATCACGTTCAGTGAGGCCGACGCCCACGAGGTCCAGCGCCCGCACCTTATCCGCCAGCGCCGACGGCACCCGCTGCGCCAGCTCGGCGTACTCGATGCCGTTATTGAGCCGGTTCAAATACGTTTGCATGCTCCCGCCGAGCACCGACGCTAATTTGGCCGCCGTAGCAGCCTTATCCGTGACGTAGCGCGGATCGGCATACACAAGCTGGAGCGACTGGTTGAGCGCGATCGGCGACGTACTATCGCCATCGTGCACATACAGCTCACCTCGCTTGGCCGGAATTTCGTATTTGCGCGTATGCTCATTCGATGCCTGAGCCAAATACCCAGCATGTTGCACAATCTGCAAGTACACAAGCCGGCTCGCTAGAACTAGCCCAAAAACCACAAGCAGCGCCGTATACGTACGAATACGCCGGCGCTGAACAATTGCATCAGTTACAAACCCCATAAACTATCCAACATTGGCATCAATCATCGCCCGGCAGGCTTGCCAAACCGCCGACAGGGTGGGAATCAGAATGGTTGGTGGAACGTACACGAGGATAATTACCTGGCGTACGACACCTGGGTGGTGGGCACCATCTGCGCTACAACCGGCGAGGCCTTGGTGGCAGCAATTGACGACAGCCGGGCCGCCTCAACGCTGAGCTCCTGCTTCTGAGCGAGCACGGCATCACGTTGTGACGTCAGGTCGGTCACCTTGTAGCCGAGGGCTCCGGTCTTTGTTATTTGGTGCAAGTACAAAAGGGCGGTC
>DATAMV010000094.1:0-4343 GCA_036266515.1 Candidatus Saccharimonadia bacterium | reverse complement strand
GAGCGAGCAAAATGCTAGGCTTATAGGTATGGAGGATGAGCAGCCCCAACATATCACGCGCGAGATGCTCACGAGCCGCGCCGAAGAGATTCTGCAGACGATCGCGCAGGTTCGCGGCGATTCGGGCATTAAGGAAGCGGTGCATGTGGCGGCGGAGCGGTTTGTGGAGGACGAGCCGCGGGCGGAGCTCAAACGCTTGGGCGAGGTGGTGGTGCTGGCCCGGCGGCAGGCATTGATCCAGCAACTACTAGACGTGGACCGCGAGGCTTTGCATCATGGCCACTTGAACCACGACGAGCTCGTATCCACCGGCTATCACTACGAGATGTTGCGGCATCAGGCCTGCACGTACAATCATTTGCTGCGCAGCTTCATTGAATCTTTTGGGCTGCACTTTAGCCGTGATGAGCTCATGAAATGGCTCACCACGGCCAGTCTCGGCCGGTCTACCTGGGCTAAAGGGGAGGTAACGGGCGCCGTGAGTGAAATTGCGTTGCACGCGGCGCTTCAGGGCATGCCGGAGATACGAGATTTGCGCTACGCGACCGTGGCTGAAGACTTGGTGGGCTATGACTTTGTGGGTGAGTGGAACGGCGAACTGCTGACGGTTGACGCGAAGACCGGGAGATACGCACCCTTATCTGAAACTAAGCACGGTCACCGTCACCTTGAGATTTCGGTGCCACGAGAGGCGGCCAAAGATCTGCGGATAAACCACGGAGCTTTGGCGATGGTGCGGCGCGAGGTGCGCCAAGCTTTGGGCCAACTCAAGCCAATTCACCACCACATTTGACCCTATCTGGCGCATCAGATATAGTTCAGATAAGTTCTTTGAAGCATAAGCACTATCCAACGTAGAAAGAAAAGGGCAAACCTGCGGGCGGCGACTCTATTCCTGGCGTAATGCTTGGAATGTGTGCGCCGATTTTTGTTTTGTGGCGGGTATTTTGGCCTTAAGGTAATTTGAGACTAAACTGTCCGCCGCAAGCCGAAGCGAGCGGGCGTTCCAGCAAGACGCTGTAAGGGGTGAGCCATGTCCAACCCACCTGAAGATCGGATGCCACCGGCTGAAGATCGCGAAACTCCGTTCCACCGGGCCATCCGCTACCTGTGGCTGGCCACCAGCAACTCGGAGTTGCCGAAGCGGCGGTGCGGCACACCGACGATTCCGTGCTTGCAGACGGAACCGACACTGGTGGACTTCGAGCGGCTGCGCACGGCGCTCGAGGCGGTGCCGGTGAAGCTGCCGGCGCAGTTCGTCACTGCGATCAACCTCATGAGGGCGAATCCTGCTCCTGTCGCGCTTGCGCGGGTGCAGGGAGCGCTGCTTGAGGTCGACGTCTTCCTGTGGTCCATGGAGCTGGACGACAAGCTTGGTGCTATTGCCGAGCCCGATCGTTCCGATCATGTCATCAAGCGCCGGCCGCTGACGCTGGATGACATCTGGACCGCGGCCAGGGCAGCTCAGGACGGTATTCAAACCGCTGCCCAGGACGGCACCGTCAATGTGGCGATAGCCAGGGAGCTGTTCGAGCGCCTGGGTGAAGTCGCAACGGTGCTCGACCCTCCTGAGTCGTACCGGTTGGCCCTCGTTCACCTCAACCTCTGCATTTTGAGGAACGAAGTGAGGACGGACGCGGACCGGCTTCTGAAGGGGCTGATGGCGCTGGAAGCAGCCATTCTTGTGAAGGAGCAGGAATCCTGAGGTTTTACGGGCTCCTACGCGGATCGGTGCGTATTCACGATGAGTGGGCGGGGGAGTCAGATCTTGGCACCCCTGCCCACCGCCCCTGTTGTTGTCAACGGGGGCGTATTCGATTTATTCAGCCTTGAGGGCTTGAATGGGGCGTTTGCGAGCGGCTTTAATAGCCGGCGCGATACCAAAGATGATACCGACTGCCGCAGATACACCGACAGCTAGGCCAATAGAATTGGGCGTGAAGACAGGCGTGATTTTGGCGAGCTTGCCGGCGCCGGTCGCCATGCCGATGGCTGCGGCTATGCCCAGGAGGCCACCGAAGACACTTAAGACGACGGCTTCGATGAGGAACTGGCTGAGGACGGTGGTCGAGGAAGCGCCGACGGCTTTGCGCAGGCCGATTTCGCGAGTGCGCTCGGTGACCGAGACGAGCATTATGTTCATGATGCCGATGCCGCCAACCAGCAGGCTAATACTGGCGATGGCCACAATGAAAGTCGTGAGAAGACTGAGCACTGTGTCGACTGTGCTCAGGATGTCTTTTTGGGTAAGTACAGTGAAATCTTCTTGGCCGTCGTGGTTTTTGAGCATGGTGGCCTTCATGCTGTCTGCTACTTCATTGACGTTGGAAGAATCGTCGACTTGGACGAGGATGCGGTTGATGGGTGGTGCGGTAGTGAGGAGTTTGGTAGCTGTATCGAGGGGGATATAAACGGCATTTTCGAGGCTGGGGCCGGCGCTGAAGCTTGAGGCGGCGCTATCCGAGGTTTTGAGAATGCCAATGACGGTGAATTTGCCTCCTCGGATGGTGATGGTGCTGCCGAGGGCTTCATTGGTGCCGAAGAGATCATCTTTGGCACCGCCACCCAGGACGGCCACATTTTTGCCATTATCGGCGTCGGTGAGGAAGCGTCCCTCGCTAAACTTGAGGGTTTGCGTTTGGCTAAAGGGTGGCGTGGTGGCGAGCATAAGCTCCGTATTTGAGACGATGGCACCGTTGGCGACACTGGCGTTTATAAGGCTCATCGGTGCAACGGCTTTTACATGCTTGAGTTTGGATAGCTTTGAGATATCACTAAGGGTCAGCGTTGAGGATGCGAATGACGATGCACCTCCGCCGCCACCTTTGAGGTTGATTTTGCCTGAGGCTACAGCGATAGCGTTGGCGTTTATCACGCCGGTGATCTGTTCCTGGACGGCTTTTTTGACGCCGGCGCCGATGGCGAGGATGGAGACGACCGCGGCCACGCCGATGATGATGCCGAGCATCGTAAGAAAGCTGCGGAGTTTGGCGTTGCGCAGCGATACGAAAGCCATCTTGAGGTTTTCATAGAACATCATTTTTTTGACTCTCCTGCCGGCTGGGCTTTGGCTTTGTCGCGGAGGTTGAGGACGTGCTTGGCGGGCTTGGGCCGGGCCGGCGGTTCCAGTTCTGGCATGGCTTCGCCGGCTTCGGGGGTGGCGAGCTCAGCGCGGAGGTAGATAGCTTGGTCGTGGTTGGCGGTATCGCGCACAATATGACCGTCGCGGACGGTGATGGTGCGGTCGGTCAGGACAGCGACGTCGGGGTTGTGGGTGACGATAACGATAGTAGCGCCGGTTTCGCGGTTGAGTCGGCGGAGTTCATTGATAATGCTGGCGCTGGATTTGGTGTCGAGGTTGCCGGTGGGTTCGTCGGCCAGGATGAGGCTGGGGTGATTGGAGAGTGCCCGGGCAATGGCCACACGCTGGGTTTGGCCGCCGGAGATCTGGTTGGGGCGGTAATTTGCGCGCTCGTGCAAGCCGACGAGGCTGAGTAGCTCGAGCGCGCGTTCGCGGCGCTGGCGCTTGCGCAGTCCGCTATAAACCATGGGCAGCTCGACGTTTTGGATAACGGTGAGGCGGGGGAGCAGATTAAAGCTCTGGAAGACGAAACCGATTTTTTCGCGGCGGAGCTTGGCCAAGGCTGCGTCATGGAAATTGGCCACAACTTCGCCATCGAGTAGGTACTGTCCGGAAGTGGGAGTGTCTAGGAGCCCTAGTATGTTCATGAGAGTGCTCTTGCCAGAGCCGGAAGGCCCAATGATGGCGACGAATTCGCGGGGAGCAATGGTGAGGTTGACATGTTCAAGCGCTACCGTTGGCTCTGCACGGTCGGTAAAAGTAACGCCTATATCTTTAAGCTCAATGACATTCATGTAGGTCATTGTATCAGTTGTACGCTATACGCGATATAGCGCTTATGCTCTGTAGATATTTGGGCTTGAGGGACTGGCGGCGGGAGGGCCGATATGTTATTACGGACGTTGTAGCCTCGTGTTCGATTTCTAGGCGGCACGGGTTACTGTTTGACTGGGGCGGGAGTGCAATGCACCCCCGCCCTCAGCATGTCTCCGGGTGTTACCGGAGGCAGGGGTTATTGCCGGATGCTAGCCGGCGTGTGATCTTTGCTACTTGGCGTTGCCCGCGATCACAGCGGTGCCTGAGCCACCCGGCCAGCAGGAGACGCCGGCGGGGATGGGCATCTTGTCCTTCTCCATCTGCGCGAGGATGTCCAGGCACTTGGAGACGAGGACGTTGGGGTCCTTGGACACCGAAGCGGCAAGGGCGGCGTTGGCGGCGGCTTCCGCGGCGGCCGTGAGTTCCTTCTGCTTGGCGATCCGGG
>DATAMV010000093.1:0-2071 GCA_036266515.1 Candidatus Saccharimonadia bacterium | reverse complement strand
GTTTTACTTCTCACTACATTTGTACTTTACTTGTTATAAGTTTTAACTTTCACCGTCTCTAAAATGGGCGAATCGCTCCTATGCGACGTTTTTTCATGCTAATCGCTGGACAGCGACGTCGTTGGTTGAACTAGCTCGCGTGCGACACCATCTCGCTGCTGAAATAGCTCGCGTGCGACAGTCGGGCTTAACCGCAAGGGACAGGTTAGGGGTTGGAATTATGTGAGCCTGGTGGGACCCCCACTTATCCACATCAGCAAAGGACCCACAGGAGCACCTTCGAGCGCGGGACCCACCTCTTTGTCCATGTCAGCAAATGTTAACAGGCCATATATGGGCCATTTTCATTCATATTTAGGGGGGTGGGCCACAAATGGCCATTTTACATAGTCCTTCTAATAATAACAAAATATAAAAACTAATGCGGCGGCGGTGGTGCGGCGGCGGCGGCGGTGTCGTCAATCTACGGATCGACGCCGAGGTCCTCCTGCTCTACGATGCGGAGGACGGCCACGGCGACCTCCCGCGCGTCCACCGCCACACGAAAGCGCTGCTCGGCGCGCTCCTCGCCGGCCTTGAACGCCTCCTCCGCAGCGGCCAGCTCGGCGTCGGCGTCGTCCACCCTCTTCCATGCTGGCAACACGACGTCTTGGAGGACGCGGAAGCTGCAGGTGCCGGTTCGGCCGCCGCGCGTGACGCGGCACCCGCCCAGCGGAATAGGCGGCAAATCGTCCAGAAGGACGAACTCATCGTCGTCCTCCTCCGCCGACAAATCGTCCGGCTCAGGCTCCGGCTTCGGCTCCGGCGCCGGCCGCTTCTTTCGCTCCTTCCGCTCCTCGTCGGAGCGGTTACCGCCACCGGAAATTGAACCCCACCTCCTAAACATTGTGGCTACGCGGAGCTGGATCTGCAGCTGGAGGTGGATTGGTCGCCGGCGGCGAGCAAGTGGGAGCGGCGGCGACAGTGGGAGCGGCGAGTCAGTGGGGAAAAATAGCTAGGGCACGACACCTTTGGGTGGATAAGAAGGGGAACGGGAGGCGGTCGGCGTGGCGTTGGGCCGTGGTATTGGGCCGTGGCGAGACGTGTCATCAGCTGGTACAAAACAGATCCATCTCGCCCCCGTGCTAGAGGGGCTGCTAGAGCCATCCCCCGCGAGCGAGCTTTCCGACCGTTGCCCGCATCCTCTCGTCCCCCTTCTTCTCCGGCGACAGCGCGCATCAACGCCGGCGGTAGAGGTATGTCTTCGAGCTCCGCTTCCGCCTCCCACTCTCAATGGCCGCGCTACGGTCCAGTGCCGCTGGGAAGGTGCCCTGATTGCCCACGGACGGCACGTCTGAAGCGGTGGGTCACCACGAGCGACAAGAATGGCAACGCCGGGCGCGAGTATGTGAAATGCGAGAGCAAACCAGAGCCGGGAAAGGTGAGATCTGACTTTCCCCTCTTCCAATTTCGTTTTATTTTCCTCAATTTGTCGGGGAATTTCCTCAAACCAGAGCCGGGGAATTAGGGTTAATATTTGGTTCCTATTTTCAGGGGGATCTGCTGCCATGCGACCATTTCGAGTGGCTTGATGTGTACATCAAGAGGATTGAAAAGGCGGGCACATCCCTGGTGCCCAATTTGCCGTCGGCGGTGGAGCAATTGGGATCTGCTACGGGGGTTGCTACGGTGCAGAATGGGGTGCAGAATGCGGATGGGCTTGCGGAAGTGAAGGCCGAGTTGAAGAAGATGAACAAACAGCTAAAGAAACTTTTCGATCTGAAGAAGCAGGACAATCTGATGGCTGCAATTTTTTATTTATGTGCAATTGCTCTTGGAGTTGTCTATGTGCTGATCATTAGTCGTTAAACAATGTAATTAGTGTTGCATTTAGCTTGAAATGGACAATTTCTGTATGGCTAAGACTTGAAAAAATTGCATCACGAATCCACCCTTTATTTGGTTTGTTTTAGTTCGTATGGGGCACAGTGTGTAGATGTGTGTGCAATTTTCAGTTCAGTAGAAGAAAAAAAATAAACAACAGTAGGAGAAAAGGCCAGGCCCAAATAAAACCTAGCCAGGCCAAATGTTT
>DATAMV010000092.1:0-4882 GCA_036266515.1 Candidatus Saccharimonadia bacterium | reverse complement strand
AAATCAGGTAAAAGTCAATGAATTTGTGTGCTCAGTTGGTGCCAAGCCAAGGCAGAATTACCGCGACGGTGAGGGCCAAGGTCGAGATAGCTACGATCAGAGCCATGGGACCGCGACGGGCGTCGTCGGCTTGGCGGTCTGATAATAGCGTAATCGCGGCCTGAGGCCGGTCGGTGAGGACGATCTGGCGATAGAGTGCTGTCCACCAGGCCGCGGTGCCGGCGCCCATAAGCGAGCCGGCTAGCAGCGCGAGTAATCCGGCGCCGAGTGCTACTTCGATATGCAGTGCGGCCGGAGCAGTGGCGATAAAGGCGACGGCCAGGGCGGCTAGTGGTGCGGCTAGCAGTAGTTCAAGCAGCAGTGCACCAAACCGCGGACCGATCAGCTCGAGACGATGAGCAAAGAGCTGCCAGCCGAGCCTTGCGGCAGTCTTGGCACGGTGCGTTGTGAGGGTGAGATTGATCCCCGCAAGACCACGGGCAATCGCAAGAGCCGAAAATCCGTAGAGAATCAGTAGGAACGCTGCAAAAATCACGCCAACCTGAATGCTCGCATCCACGGGCCACGCAGCACCGCCGGTGAGCAGTAGGGCAACGGCCGCGGCCAGCAAAACGAGCCGGCCTAGACCGAAGATGATATCGAGCCAGAGGCGGCGTCCAAAAGTATTAACGGCAACGCCAAGCTGGCGCCCAAGTGATACTGGCCGGTTGTCGGCTTCGCGGGCCAAGCCAAACGTGATAGCAGCCTGACCGATGCTGCGGCCGATGTAATACAGCACAGCAAGCAGTGCAATCTGGGCAAATAATTTGGGACCGGCTTTCATGAGGGTGTCTGCCAGCCCAGTGAAGCCTTGCGTAAGGTACACCCAGACGCCGTAGCCCACGGCTGCAGCGGCGACTGTGGCTGCCAGTGCCGCCATACCGACGTGTTTTGGCCTGAGCCGGGCGCGCAGGCTAAACGCCATGACCGGCGCGTAATGTAGCGCTGGCACACCTACTTTGTGGGCGGCCGGCCGGTGAGGCTTGGGTGGCCGGACTTCGGATTTGACTGCGGCCTGGGCTGGGGGCAGGACTGGCTCCAGAGAATCGGTGGGTGCTTTGTGCCGAGGCGTACCATGATGGCCGGCGCGGCGTGGGGCCAGATCGCTCATACGCCGAAGCGGCGGATCAGCTACCGGCAGCGTTGCGGTAACGGCGGGCGCTGCGGTGGAGGCCAGCGCGACTTTGGGCGGAGGTGGCAGCACCATCGGCACGTGGTCGGCGTTTACGCGCGGGGTATCGAGCCGCCCAGCCTTGGGGCGGCCAGGCTTGCGGCGCTTGGAACGGGCCGACGCAGGTGCCGCCTCACTGCTAGCACTAGCGCCATTTTCGGGCATGATCACCGAATCCACTCTCGGTACTTCTTCCGCTGCGGGTGGCTCGGGTGCGAGCGGCTTGGGTTCGTCGCCTGGCTCAGATGAGGGTGCCAGGTCAATCCGCGACCGATGTTGGATAAGTGGATGGACGCCGGTAGGAATATCCTTCGGCGCGGGTGCTGCCTTTACGGCCACGGCTACCGGGGCTGTGGCCGGGGTTGGTTCGGCCGGCTTGGCTGCGGGCGCTTTCACGGCGGACTTTACTATCGCTTTTTCGGGCGCCTTTTCGGTCTTCTCAAGATCGGGCTGGGCTCCGCCCACCGGCAGGATTTTTACACCCTCGGGCAGGCCATTGGCTTGTACAGCAACTTTTCCCTTCGGCATAGCTTTGGAAACAACCTCTTCCGGCACCATTTGGCCACAGTTAATACAAAAGTGCTGGTCTTGCACCGCAATAATCTTGTCGGAATGACAATTTGGACAAACCATTAGTACTATTTAAGCATTACCGCTTTAACTTCTCAATGGCTCAGCGGTTTTGGAATTTGCTGGGCGGCCTCGGCGGTTTGCTCGGTGATGGTTGGGTTCTCGCGGGCCGGTACCATGACCTTAAAGGTTGAGCCATGGTTGAGGCGGGAAGTGAAGGTGATGGTAGCGCCCAGTTTTTCGGCCAGCTTGTGCGTAATGTAGAGACCGAGCCCGGTCCCGCCGGTTTGGCGGATGCGGTAATCTTCCGACCGATAAAACTTGCCAAAAATCTTTACTTTGTCGCTGGCCGAAATGCCGATACCGGAGTCGCGAACGGCAAACTCCGTGCCGCCGGGCGCAGTTGTGACTGAGAGAACAATGTTGCCTGCATTGGTGTATTTGATGGCGTTTGTCAGGAAGTTTTGCAGTACCTCACGCAGTTCATGGGCGCTGGTGACAATGCTGCCAGGTTTGTCACCGAGGTCCAAATCTAGCTTGAGGTGCTTAGCCTCGGCCTGCGGCCGGTAGTCGCGCACGAGCTCCTCGGTGAATGTGGTCACATCGATCAGCTCGGCTTTGAGCTTAAGATCGCCGCGCTCAGCCCGCGATAGAGTGGTGAGGTCTTCGATGAGCTGGCTCAAAAACACTACATTTTCGTGTGCCTGCTCGAATAGTTTTTTGGCCTTGTCTTCAATTTTGGCGTAGCCGGGTAGCAGCGCAGTCGAGAGGTTGGCTTCGGCGATGGCCAGTGGTGTGCGCAGCTCGTGAGAAGTTACCGAAATGAACTCGTCGCGCTCTTCGTCCAGCGACTTTTGCTTGGTGATGTCACTAAAGACCACGATGTAGCCATTGGGGCCTTCTTTGCCGTAGCCACGCACGGGAGCAACGGTGAGATCAAGGATCATGTCGGAATTGTCGCTGGCCTGGAACTGGAGGTCCTGGCGGTTGACGGTCCGAGACTCGGTCGCCACACCTGTGAGCAGATTTATGCGGTGGCCGTCTCTGGTGTGTAGCGGCAGGAGATCACTGATCCTTGTGCCGCTAATGTCCCGGTTCGTGTTGAGAAGCTCGAGTGCGGCTGCGTTGTATAGGTATACTCCCCCCTTTTCATCAATGGCCAAAACCGCCGCCGATAGCGAGTTAATGAGTGCGAGCAGACGTTGGCGTTCGTTTTGAATACGGTTGGTGAAACGGCCCTCCAAAAGATATTCCTCGTCGCGGCTGCGCACGGATTGCTCGGCCACCAGACTAAACACGATCAAGATTACGAGTTTGATAATGAATTGGAACTCTGGTGCTTGAGGAACAATCGGCAACTGCACTTTGAGCAAAATCACGGTGATGATCGCTTGGACACTGAGCGAAAACGCAAAGCCGGCAATTCCATATGAGGCAATGGTGCCGATGATGAGCAGGTACAGGAGTGGGTAATATGGACTGCCGAGCCCCCCGCTCAGGATCACAATCGCTAGCACGAACACATGATCTACGGCCAGTGCATTCACGCGCGAAGCAAAAAAATCGGCTCTCATGAGACGCGGGATATAGCGCAGGAGGTTGTAGACCGTTGTAAAGACGAGCAGCGACAGCACCACTACGCCGTTGGTGCTATCAAACGGGTACGTCACGAGCACGAGGGCGAGCACAATCCACCGCATCATCCGGGAAGATGATTCGTAATACTCGTCGCGGTCAAATACCGGCCGTTCCTCACCTGCCTTCATATGCTTTCCAGCATAACCGTTTTACCAGGCGGCTGCTAGTGCGCAAACGGTTCGGTGGCGCGGAACCGCCGCCGGTCGCGAACCACCACGGCCACGACGCAGCCGATCAGCACGATGACGGCTGCGATGATGAGCGCGTCGACGAAGCTAAGCCCGCCGTCGTCGGATTGATCGTGGGGTGATCCATCGGCTTCGCCGGCTAAAACCTTGAGCGCGTCGTTTCCGGTGGCCGGCTGTTGCAAGATGCCACCGACCGGGGCGGTCAAGCCGCTTGAGGCGCTCGTGTCGGGCTGCTGCGGGCCGCTCGTGGCCGGCTGAAGCGCGCTGGCGTCGCCGGTGGAGCCGCCGCTTGGCGCCGAGATTTGCGGCCCGAGCGCACTGGCCGGGGCTTCATCAGCCGCAGCCGCAAGTGGCACAAGCGCGAACACGGCAATCATAAACAAGCGTTTTAACATGTTGTCATTGTACCGGCTGGGCGGTGATTGGCCAACCGGTTTAAGGCCCAGTGTTTGGCGCCCAAATCTGGCGTTTGGGAAGCAAACAGCGGGTACCGGACGGCGGCAGCGGGTTCAGGATCGAACCACAACTGTCGCCGTCCGGGTACCGCACCTACTGGCGCCGCAGCCGGTGAGACCGGATGTGGTGCCGGGGACGTGCCGAGCGATTGCGAATTGCGCATATGCCCGCGCGGATGATGAGGACGAACCCGGCGATGGAGATCGCCGCCAGGATGCCGAACAGCAGCTCGGCGATCATTGACGGTGCCATCCCGCCACTTTGGGCAGTATAGGCGGTCATTCCGCCCCAGACGACCCGTGCAAGGGCGCCGGAGAACAAAAGGACCGCCAGGCCGAGAACGGCTGCGCCAGCCGGACGACGGGCAGTGCGGTGCATGAACCGGTCAAACACGATTCACCTCGGGTTGTAGAATGCGGCAAGGCCTCGACCGACGTCGAAGCTGGCTGTTATAGTACCATACTTCTTATGTTTTTGCAATAAAAATATTAACCTTGGGCAATGGTGATCATGATAATTCCGGCCACAATTGCGATGGTTGGAAGAACATGTTTTTCGATCTTTTCCTTGAAGAGATACCAACCTAGGAATGACGAGAATAAGATCTGCGAATTGCCGACTGCCGACACGTATGCCGGCAGAGCCAGTACAAAGCCCCAGAACTGAGCGTAGACCGATACAGCGTCGAGAATGCCGGCGGGCAATAACTGTTTAATCCGGCGAGCGCTAAATAATTCGCGGAATCCTTTGCGGTCAGCCAAAAATGCGATCGGCGTAAAGAGAATGGCCCAAATAATTTGGAAGAAGCCCGGGTAGAAGT